>JASBSE010000434.1 GCA_030149115.1 Winogradskyella sp.
CAAATCAGAAACAAAAATGTCGTAAGTATCATAGATTGGCCATATATATTTACCGTTTTCTTTAACAGGAACGTCAGGACATTCATCACCACCCAAATGTGTTGAAGCATAAATAATGTGCTTGTTATCCGGTAAAAAATAAGAGCAAGTGGTTCTTCCTTTTCCTGTGCTTACCATTGGTGGCGCAATACTGTCAGAAAGTGTTTCGTCAGTATTCATCAAAAACATTTGGTCGCAATTAACTCCCCATTTTGCACTATTAGATTGAAAAACCAATTGTTTGTCATCAAAACTCCAATATGCCTCAGCATTATCGCCTCCAAAAGTAACTTGTCGTAAAGTTTTAAAGTTAGTTTCTTCAGGATAAATCAAAGACTCATTCATTTTTGTAGCTCCAGAATAACCATCTGCTTCAGACGATTTTTTATCGTTTTTACAAGATAAAATTGAAACACAAATAACAAGAATAACAGTAAGTCTGTTCATGGTATATAATTATAATATATGGGCATTAATACTTAATTTTGCAAAAATAAGATTTAGTGATGAAAAATATAGTGTTTTTGTTTCTTTTAGTAAGTATGTTTGCTTGTAAGGAAGCACCCAAGGTTGCAGAAAATAAGATTAAAGAAGATGTTTACTTTTTGGCAGATGATAAGCTAGAAGGTCGCCAAACCGGAACTGAAGGTGAGAAAAAAGCATCGGAATATATTGTTAAACGTTTTAAAGAGATAGGTCTAGAAGCAAAAGGAACCGAAGGCTATTTACAATCGTTTTCATTTAAACCAAAAACAGATCCCCATAAGGAAGTTGAGTTTACAACCAATGCAGACAGCACTATAACAGGAAACAATGTTATAGGTTTTATTAACAACAATGCAGAGAAAACCATTGTAATTGGTGCCCACTACGACCATTTAGGTTACGGTGGTGAAGGCTCACTTTACAGAGGAGAAGAAAAAGCTGTACACAACGGTGCAGATGATAACGCAAGTGGTGTTGCTGTAATGCTAAATTTAGCCGAGCGTCTAAAAGTTAAGAACGATAATGCTGAAATAAAAGATAAAAACAACTATCTTTTTATGTCCTTTTCTGGTGAGGAAATGGGCTTATTGGGTTCAAACTATTTTTCTAAAAACCCAACTATCGATGCTAAGTCTATAAACTACATGATCAACATGGATATGGTTGGACGCTTAAAAGCAGATAGCACTTTAGCGGTATATGGTTTAGGAACATCTCCAATGTTTAAGCAAACTATAAAATCAAATAATGACAAATTTAAGCTGGTTGAAAATGAAAGTGGAGTAGGACCAAGCGATCATACGTCTTTTTATCTTATAGATGTTCCGGTATTGCATTTCTTTACTGGTCAGCACGAAGATTACCATAAACCAGCCGACGATTCAGAGAAGTTGAATTATGAAGGAATGAACCTAATTTCGGATTACATTTTTGATATCATTTCAGATTTAGACGATAATGGAGAGCT
>JASBSE010000437.1 GCA_030149115.1 Winogradskyella sp.
ATCAGCAGGAACATATACTGTAAGAATATTTGATTATTTCGGAACAGCAGCGTTCACGTTAGATCTGACTTGTGTGGCAGCACCAGAGTGTGTGTCACCAACTATAGATGATATCTCAGTAGTAGATAGCTGTAATGGTGACGGTACAGGAACCTTCAATGTAGAGGTTGTAGTATCTGATGCAGGTTCTGCAGGAACAGTAATCAGTGATGGTACAAATACATATCCAGTAGTTGCAGGAACTGTAGTAGCAGGACCATACAACAGTGGCGATAGTGTAACATTAACAGTAGATGCTACTGATGATGCTTGTGACTCAAGCTTAGGAGACTTTACGTTCACTTGTCCAATAGCAGGACCAGATAATGATGACTGTGCAAATGCCGCAGCCATAGCATGTGGTGATACAGTAATGGGCTCAACAGCCAATGCTACAGATTCAGGTAACAACTCAGCACCAGATGTGTATTACTCTTTAGCAGGAACAGCAGCAGGTGAGGAAATCACAGCAAGTTTATGTGGATCGTCTTTTGATACATATATCAGAGTTTTTGATGCTTGTGGAGGAACACAATTATATGGAAATGATGATTCTTGTGGTTTACAATCAGAAGTAACCTTTACATCAGATGGATCAACAACATATATCATAATGGTAGAAGGCTTTGGTTCTACCTCAGGAGACTATACATTAGCAGTTACTTGTGTGCCGCCACCAGAGTGTGTGTCGCCAACTATAGATGATATCTCAGTAGTAGATAGCTGTAATGGTGATGGTACAGGAACCTTCAATGTAGAGGTTGTAGTATCTGATGCAGGTTCAGCCGGAACAGTAATCAGTGATGGTACAAATACGTATCCAGTAGTAGCAGGAACTGTAGTAGCAGGACCATACAACAGTGGAGATACTGTAGCATTATCTTTAGATGCTACGGATGATGCTTGTGATGCAAGTTTAGGTGACTTTACATTTACTTGCCCACCATCAAATATCGATTGTGCAACAGCCACTATGATATCATGTGGTGAGACTATAAATGCTACTTCGGAAGGTTCAACAGGAAATCAGGAAGGTAGTGGTTGTTCAATGGGAAGCAATGGTATTTGGTTCACATTTACAGGAACAGGTGGAGACATGACTGTATCTGTAGATGCAAGTTTTGATCATGAGGTTGCTATATCTACAGGAGTATGTGGTGATTTAACTAATGTTAATTGTGATGATCAATCAATAGGGACAGAAACCCATACTTTTGAGTCTGTTCTAGATGCAACATATTATGTATATGTGGCTCATTTTTTGACCTCTAGTACAACTACTGGAACTATAGATATTACTTTAGAATGTGCAGAAATAATAGAGTGTATTGAGCCAAGTGCACTTACTTTAGATTCAGTAACTAGTACTGAAGCCGTTGTATCTTGGACAAATGACCCAAGTGCAAC
>JASBSE010000438.1 GCA_030149115.1 Winogradskyella sp.
TGTAGATTTTTCAAAGAGTAATACCAAACTAGATTCTTGTAAGATTTATCATATAGATAATATTTACAAAGAAAAAGAAATTGAGCTACGCATTGAAAATTGTGATTCTATAGCTAAAATATTAGTTATGAGTTATATTAACGAATAAAATTATAGTTTCATAGTATAAATATCTAATCTAAATATTTAATTTTAATATTTGGATTCTTAACTTAAATCTACCAAAAAATGAAAATACTTGTAACTGGCGCTGCAGGATTCATTGGCTTTTTCACATCAAAGGTATTAATAGAAAAAGGACATGAAGTTGTAGGCCTAGACAATATTAATGATTACTACGACGTCAACCTTAAATATTCGAGATTAGAAGAATTAGGTATTAAAAGAAATGATGCCGAAAACTTCAATAGCTTATGCAAAAGTACTAATGATAAATTTTCTTTTGTAAGAATGAATCTTGAAGACCGAGAAGCATTACCAAAGCTTTTTGAACAAGAAAAATTTGATGTTGTTTGTAACCTTGCTGCACAAGCCGGTGTTAGATACAGTCTTGAAAACCCAGAAACTTATATAGATTCTAACTTAGTTGGTTTTTTAAATATTCTTGAGTGTTGTAGACACAACGATATTAAACATTTAGTTTATGCAAGTAGCTCTAGTGTTTATGGATTAAACGAAAAGATACCGTTTTCAACAGACGACAATGTTGACCACCCAATAAGTTTATATGCTGCTACAAAAAAGAGTAACGAATTAATGGCACACACCTATAGTCATTTATTCAATATTCCAACTACAGGTTTAAGATTTTTCACTGTTTACGGCCCATGGGGAAGACCAGATATGGCAATGTTCCTATTTACAGACGCTATTGTGAATGATAGACCTATTAAGGTTTTTAACCATGGGAAAATGGAGCGTGATTTCACTTATATTGATGATATTGTAGAAGGTGTTGTTCGCATATGTGAAAAACAAACAAAAGAGCGCTTAGATTCAAATTCTTTATATAAGGTTTATAACATAGGAAACAATAACTCTGTAAAGCTTTTAGACTTCATTAAAGAAATAGAATTTAATTTAGACAAAGAAGCAGATAAAAATATGATGCCTATTCAACCTGGTGATGTAGAAAAAACCTGGGCAGATGTAGATCAACTTATAAAAGATTATGATTACAGACCTAACACCTCTATAAAAGAAGGAGTTAAGTCTTTTGTAAGTTGGTATAAGTCATATTATAACAAATAATTTTAATGCTGTACAACGATATAAAGGTTACTTCTGTAATAATTAAATGAAGTTTATCGTAAAAACTAGTCGTTGATATATTAATTTGTAGATAATTAAATAATTCCCACACTTTTGTTACGCTAAATAAATTAACCCAAGTCAAACACATAGATTTAAAATGAAAATTTCAAAAATTTGCTGTATTGGAGCTGGATACGTAGGTGGACCTACAATGGCTGTAATCGCTAAAATGAATCCAAACATTCAAGTTACCATCGTAGACATTAA
>JASBSE010000097.1 GCA_030149115.1 Winogradskyella sp.
TGAAGCATTATTTCTGTGCTCACAAAGGTAAATACCTTGCCAAATACCCATATTCAGTTTACCGTTTGTAATTGGGATTTGAACTGAAGTGCCCATTAAAGAGGCTTTTATGTGTGCTGGCATATCATCTGACCCTTCATAAGTATGTTTATAATAAGACTGATTTTCTGGCACCAGCTTATTTATATGGCTTTCAAAATCTAATCTTACCGTAGGGTCAGCATTTTCATTTATGGTTAAACTAGCTGAAGTGTGCTTGATAAAAACTTGTAATTGACCGATTTTTATCTGTTTAATCTCGGGAATTGCAATTATTACTTTCGAAGTAATGAGATGAAATCCCCTTGAATAAGGTTGAAGTTTGATTTCTTTTTGAAAGAATTTCATTCGATGTTATTTTGATTCATCAGAAATTTCATCAATAGCTAATTTGAATTCTTTCCAATCTATCATTTCATCTCCATCCTTATCATAACCCTCAATGAGTTTTGAAGAAACAATACCTCTAAGAAAACCACTTATATCTGCCTCTTTCAACAATGTTTTAATTTCATTTTTTGACAACTTTCCATTACCATCTTCATCAAAAAAGGCAAATGCTTCTTCTGGTGTTTTAAAGTGGTTTGTTATTAAAATTTGAATTTTATTGAGTATTTGTTCTTTTGTAGACATTATTAAAACTTTTGAAGTTAATTAGATTAGATTTAGCATTCAAAACACTTATAATCAAGTCTTTTGTTTCTTCTTTTTTGCTGCTGGAAACAATACATTATTAAGGATTAATCTATAACCGGGAGATGTAGGATGTAAGTCCAATTCTGTTTTAGGGTCCCCTACTCTATGTGTATAATCTTCAGGATCGTGCCCACCATAAAATGTAAAAAAACCTTTGCCCTTAATACCATGAATGTATTTCGCTTCACCATTGGTTCTATTTTCACCCATCACTAATACATTAGATTTTATTTCATCTCTTGTAAAAGATGTCGTTTGTCCCATAAAACCTTTTACCAAAGATGTATGATTTTGAGTTAACATTGTTGGAATTGGATCCCATTTTGCTGAATATTCCATTAATGAAAAATAATCAGTTTTAAAAGGTATTTGACGTTTTGATGTCATATCTATTGAAGAAAACTCATAAACATTAGGGCTTCTTTCTAACACATAGTCCTTAAACGCAAAAGTTTTTGAGTAATCAATCTTGTTTTGGTAACCAGGATCACTGCCATCGCCATCAAACATAGGTTCGCAAATATCTACACCCTCTGCCGATAAAGCAATATCAAAACTATCGGTTGCAGAACACATTGCAAACATAAAACCTCCACCTACAACGTAATCTCTAATTTTTAAGGCTACGGCTAATTTTGCTTCTGACACCTTATCATAACCTAGTTTTTCTGCTAACTCTTCGGCATTCTTCTTTTCTTCAATATACCAAGCTGCCGAACGATACGTTCTGTAAAACTTGCCATATTGACCAGTAAAATCCTCGTGATGCAGATGTAACCAATCATAAAGTAACAGTTCGTCATTTAGAACTTCTTCATCGTAAATAGTTTCATATGGAATTTCAGCATAAGTCAACACCATAGTTACAGCATCATCCCAAGGTTGCTTTCCGTAAGGTGTGTAGACTGCAATCTTCGGTGCCTTTTCTAACACAACAGCCTCTTGATTTACCGCTGGACTTGCAATTTCATCTAATATTTCTTTTGCTTTAGTATCAGAAATTACTTCAAACGAAACACCTCTAATCTGACATTCTCGCTGAATAATTTCTGCATCTGGCAGCAAAAATGAACCACCTCTATAATTCAACAACCAGTTTACTTTGAGCTCGCGCTCTAAAGTCCAAAAGGTTACTCCATAAGCTTTAAGATGATTTTCTTGTGACTCTGCATCCATTGGAATTAAAATATAGGATGCATAGGCATTAACACTTAGACACAGTGCAATTATTATGAATATTAATTTTTTCAAGTTCATAGATTTAGAACGAAATATAACCAAATTTTAGTCTTTAAACGACCATTTTATCATTCTTTTAAGAGCTAAATTGTATACTCCATCAATCGATTATAGCGCAGTAAACATTGCTCTAAAAGAGCATTTAGATGCGTTGGAAAAGGTTCTGTTTTTGCCTTATATTTTTGAAATCCACTAGATTTATGAACACTGTGATACCAATAATCAGCCCAAATACCATCCTCATCACGCTTTTGAGGCTTCCAAGATAGCATTGATTTTTCAAAAGGAATTTTTGCAAAGACACACAATCTTTGGAGTATTTCTTCAGGATTTTTAAGTACCTGCTCAGAATTTACAACTTTAAAAGGAATATTTTGACTTTCAAAATAATTCAAAAGATCAATATGAAGTTGGTAACCTACATCATCAATTGTAGGATTTCGAATCACTTTATCAAAAGATGGTAACATTTCTACCGGATTTCTGGTCAAAATAATATTGACGGTATCTTTCATAAAATTTCTATCCAAATCTAAAAGATGATGTGTCATCTGTTTAAAAAATAATACAGGCTTTTCAGTATTATTCAACATCATTTCCACCACCTTTTCTCCATCAGACTCCATAGTATTCATGATTTCATCTGCTCCTGGATGATAACTTCTTGCTTCTGGATGATGTTTTAAATAATAAGCATAAAGTGGTTCATCAAATACTTTTGTATCTGAGCGCTGAGCAAAAGAATACATTAAAGCTGTAGAAATATTTCTAGGTCCAGACCATAAACAAATTCGTTTTATATCATCCATTTGCAACAGTTCTTTCAATTAATCCTTCATACAAACTACTCAA
>JASBSE010000453.1 GCA_030149115.1 Winogradskyella sp.
GAGTAGTTCCCAAAAGTTCTCAGTGTAAGCGTCATTAACGGCAAGTTTACCTCTATCTAAAGCAATGTTACCATTATATAGAATATTATACTTTGTACCTAAAGCATGAAAGTTTCTGTTGATAAAGGTGTCCTTTTTTCGCGAGCAATTTTGGACAATAATTGCCAATAGTAAAAAGGTAAGTATGGATTTTATGCTAAGCTTCAACGTTGGTTCTATTTGATTAATAGATAACTAAATTATAGCACATTTAGTGTGCTAAGTGGTAAAAATAAGCATCTTTTTGAATTTATGATGTTATTACGCTGTTTTTCGAGAATAGGTAAAGTCTAACCAAACAAAAAAGCCTGTGAATTTTTAAATCTTCACAAGCTTCTTAAAACTGATTGATTGGGTAATTTATTCTTCCTCTTGAGCAGCCATACTGCCAGAAAAATGAGCTTCAAGTTCTTTTAAAGTTGTTGGGTTGGTTTCTAAATCTTTTACAACGTTTCCTTTTTCTAAAACCACGATGCGCTCACAAACATCTGTAACATGCATTAAATCGTGACTAGATACCAAAATAGTAACACCTTGTTTTTTTGCTAAGTCTTTGAGAATTTGCTTTAAACGTATTTGCGTTGTTGGGTCTAAATTGGCAAATGGTTCATCTAAAATAATAACCTCAGGATTACCAATAAGCGCAGCAACAATACCTGCTTTCTTTTGGTTACCTTTACTTAAGTCTCGTAGGTATTTTTTCTTTCCAAGAATTTCACCATTAAAGAAATCTTCGAACTGAGACGTTAAGGCATCAACATCCGCTTTGTTTTGTCCTCTTAAATCACCTATAAAATAAAAGTATTCTTCTGGTGTTAAATAGCCTATTAAAAAGCTTTCGTCTATAAACGCAGACGTAAATGGTTTCCAATCTTCACTTTTATCTACTACAACATCGTTACTTGTAATGCTTCCCGTAGTGGGCTTTATTAAATCTAGCAACAAACTAAAGTAGGTAGTTTTTCCTGCTCCGTTATTACCCACCAAACCAAAACTTTGGCCTTTAGGAATGTTTAACTCTTCGATATTTAAAACGGTTGTTCCGTTATATGTTTTTGAAAGGTCTTTTGTATGTATCATGGTTGTGTTGTGTAATTAGTTATCTTGACTAAAAGCGTCAATCATTTTATATTTTGAATCTAAATAACGTTGCGTAATGGATTTCATGAGTTTTTTATGAAATACTATGCCTGCAACACCTAATAAAATAAGCAGTGCAATACCGGCTTCAAAACCGACTAGCCAGTTCATTAGCGCAAAAATACCCATTGGCAAAATCATTAATGGTAAACCAATAATCCACTGTACAGCTCCTGTACCTTGATAGTTAAATGCCGCTCGTTGATTGAGGTCTATTTTCTTTCTATTGAAAGATCCTCCATATAGCATTATATGAGAATTAACGCCAATATTATATATGGCTGCTGCAAAATGTGCGATTAGAATTTTCCAACCAAAATATACATATGGAATACTCAGAACTAACATAATCACTACACTAAGTATCATTAATACAAATTTAGATCTCAAGTATTGTTCATACTTAATATTTTGACTCATTAGCATTTTATAATAACCACTATCCCAAGCAGGAATGAATTGCCCAAAGTTTATTAAGAAAATTCCAGTAACAAATATACCTATGAACGGAAACAACCAAACCATATCTCTATACATAGGTTGTGGATAGAAAAACAAGCCATAAAGAAGTCCGATGACCATTATAAATACTGATGACTTTGTGCGTTTATTTCTCCAAATTAACTTTAAGTCTAATTGCATAAAAGGTGCAATGTCCCCAAAACGATTGGTCCAAGATAAATCTGCTGCCTTAACCTCCGTAACCTTAGATTTTAATCCACTATCTAAAAATAGTTTTTCTCTTAAAATTTTAAAATTGAAAGCGTAAGCTATCGCTAATAATGCTATCGGAATTATGATTAAAACAGGATTGTTAGAAATACCTATAAAAGCATCACCTACCAAAGACGTCATTGATACAATATGGAAATACTCTAAACCATATAGAACACCAACGGTCGCTAATAATGGTAAAAATGGTAAATCGGTTTTTGAGGATAGCGCTTCAATAATAAAGTTTAAGAAATTAATAATGAGTACCACAATTATTAAAGCAACCATCCAAGGCAGTATCTGAGAAGTTTCGTAACCTTCCTTAATAAGCATTATGCTAAATGGAATAATCGCAAAAAGTGGTAAAAAGTTAAAAAACGACAGTGCAGATTTACCCAACACAAAATGTACAATGGTTGAGCGTTTTATTGGTAATGTGAGTAAAGGTTTAACACTCATTACTGGTAGCTTTTGCAAAAAGAAACGCATTATGAGATCTACCATAAACCAGTAGAATAAAAGTCCGTTAGCTATTACAAATGGGTCTTGGTCAGGATAGGCTTTCTTTAAGATAAAGAGCAATCCAAAACCTAAACCTAAGAACATGACAATAAAGTAAAGTGCAAAAAAGACAAGAAGAATATTTAATGCCATACTCTTTTGCCAATATGACGAACGGAAATACTGTTTCCACTCTAAATTAAGAAAGTGCTTTATCATATCTGTGGTTAGTTTTTTCTATTAGTAAACTTAAACGTTAATTTGTTACAAACAAATTTAACTATACAATCATCCTTCCTTATTTTTGCAGAAAATAATAGTAATGGCACAATTTCATACCCTAAAAATAAAGTCCGTAGAAAAAGTTACAGAACATGCGGTAGCGATCTCTTTTGAAATTCCTGATTCCTTAAAGGCTAATTTTGCTTTCAACGCAGGACAATACATCACACTAAAAACCACAATTAATGGTGAAGAAATACGTCGCGACTACTCTATTTGCGCGTCAAAAAACAGTGGTGATTTAACCGTTGCTGTAAAATCGGTTGATGGTGGTACATTTTCAGTTTATGCCAATACAGAGCTAAAAACAGGAGATACTATTGAAGTTGCTGAGCCTAATGGTCGCTTTGTTTTTGAACCAAACGAAGCTAAAACAAGAACCGTTGCTGCCTTCGCTGCTGGTAGTGGTATTACACCTATTTTAGGCATTGCTAAAACACTTCTTGAAGAAGAACCGTTTAGCAATTTTATTTTGGTTTATGGTAATAAGTCTTCTAAAGACACGATGTTTTTTACCGATTTGGTAGAAATGCAAGCCAAGTATGGTAATCGTTTTCATGTACATTTTATATATAGTCAATCTCGTGAAGAAGGTGCTTTATTAGGAAGAATTGAAAAAAGTACTGTTAATCTTATGGTCAAAAATAAGTACCAAGGTGTAAACATTGAAGCTTTTTATTTATGCGGACCAGAAGCCATGATTCATACTGTAAAAGACACATTAGTTGAAAACGGCATTAAAGAAAAGGCTATTTTCTTCGAGTTATTTACAGCACCTGTTGTCGCAGAAAACGAAAATTCGGTTGAAGATTTATCTGGTAACACCAAAATAAAAGTATTAGTAGATGATGAAGAGTTTGA
>JASBSE010000457.1 GCA_030149115.1 Winogradskyella sp.
TCCTGCTAGTTTAGAGATGTTTTTTAGAACTTGTTTTTCTATGCCAACTTGGGGTCCTGCTACCTTGTAAGTGTACATGCTGTTGTTGAGCATTACAGCTAATAAATCGCCTAAAGTTGCTTTTCCTATTCTTCCTCCAAAGAGTTGGTTGAAAAAGGATTTTGAAGCTGTTTTAGGTGTGCTTTTTATGATGCCTTTTAGGTTTTTAATAAAAGACTCATCAGCCATACCTTCATCATCTAATGATAGGTCTAATGCATCATACAAATTAGACGTAGGAATTTGTTTAGCTACAGGTTGGTTATATTCTTCAGCCAATAACTGTTCAGCCAGTTCTATAAATATATTGAGGTCTTTTTGCATTAGATTGATTTCAAAATTTTGCTTAGGCTAAATTTATTCCTATTTTTCGGTATTAAAGAATTATTTCTCTAAATCTTGAATACTCAGAAACATATTCATGCACTTATCGATATATTGTCGAATTCATCTAAAAAAGATTACACAGATATTCTGTTAAATTTTGATTTTAGGGATATAGATTTTTCTGAAATAGAGCATTGGAAAGCTTATAACTACACAAGAAACTGTTTTTACAAGGATGAAAATTTTGAGCTAATTTTAATTTGCTGGGATAAAGGTTTACAAACTGCAATACATAATCATGATGGTGAGGATTGTTGGGTTTACTTGCTTGAGGGAGAGATAGAGGAGGACTTTTATAGACTAAATGATAATGAACAATTAGAGTTCTGTGGCACAAATGTTATAGAAAAAGGTCAAGTCACAAAGTCTGAAGAATTAAAAGGCTTTCATAGATTAAGAAATAGTGTCAAAAATAGAGCCTTAAGTCTTCATGTGTACGCAAAGCCAATAGAACAAAGTCTTACTTACGATGAAAGTTTAGATAAATTAGTTGATAAAAAGTTAAAGTATGATACTTATAAAAGTATTATGCCTACTCGGGTGGATTAATTAGAAATGTCTACAGAGGTTGCTTCTCCATAGCCAATAAGTTTATCGTATCTAGCACCTAAATCTCTATAGTAAACCAATACTTTGTAGTTGTTTTCTGTTTGCCAATAATCTCCACTTATGGCACCTTCGTCAAGTTCATCAGTTTCGTTATCTACTACAACATATTTGTAATTATAAAACCCTTGTTTTAACCTAAAACTTGTTTCATATTCACCCTTTTCTGTAATATATTCCATTTTGGTTAATGGCTCAATAGCAAATGCATTAAAGTTACCGTAAACATGAATATCTTTTCCTATTAATTCCTCTTGAACTAAAGAGAAATGTACCATCGTATAGTCGGCTTCAGTGTCAACGTCTGTTCGGTCTAACGCTGTTACCTGAAAGTTGCCATTTAAATCTGGGTTATAGGTATAAGGTCTGCCTGCTCTCGGTGCATTTGGGTATAAGTAGCTTTGATATATGTCTTTTAAATCAATAAACTGAACACCAACATTTGAGGTTCTTACATCCTTGTTTTCAAACCATAAATATTCGTTTCCTCCCCAAAAGGCTGATTCTGTGTCGTAGCGATAGATAAGTTCGTTGCCAAGCGTATACTGTGGTTTTAAATCTGATATATATGTGTTAAGGTTGTTATTCTGAATAATTACAGTTTTAATAGTCTCAAGGGGATTGTTAAAATTTATGCTGTTCGTTGAAATTGTAAGGTCAACCGATTGTTTTTCATCAATGACGCTTACGTCCCTAGAGCGTTTAATGTTAACACCAACATTAACCAAGTCTTCATAAACCATAAATTTTCTGCTAAACATGAGTTCGTCGTATTCATCGTAAATAGAAATCATGTAATTGCCACTTTTTAAAAGTCCTCTGGTTTGAATATTTGGGATTTGTAGTTTGTAATGAGAATAGACTTGGTATGTATTAAAGGAGTTATAGTATTCTAGTATGCGTTGATTATCTAAACCTCGCAAATATTCTGCTTTCGCTAGTACAGATGGAGTCCAGTCAAAATTGAAGTGTTCAATGACATAATAAAAATCTTCTTCATTGGCATTTAACGCGTCAAATTCTAATACAAGTGGTTCTCCTAATTTTAAAACGGGTAATTGGCCTTGTGTGGTATTACTTTTAAAGGTTATTGTTTTTATAAAGTACGGAGGGCTTACCTCTTCTGCCTGAGCTAATAAACTTAAAGGTAGGACTAAGAAAAATATAAGGTTGTAGAAATTCTTTGAGATCATATATTACAATGTAGAAAGGTATAAAGATAAACAAATTCTGTGCCTTAAATCATAAGTCTTATTTATAATCATTATAAATAGAAATGTTGGTGTTAAATTGAAAATATATTCCTCTTTAATTCTTAAATTTGCACGGATTTTTAGATAACTAATCTTTAACTTTATGTCAAAAGACATCAGAATAAAAAAAGGTTTAGATATAAAATTAGTTGGCGAAGCCGA
>JASBSE010000462.1 GCA_030149115.1 Winogradskyella sp.
GGTGTATCTACAAAAGCACACTGTAGACGAATAAGATCATTTCCTTGTGTATAAAGCATATCTCCACGACCAATAAGCTGATCTGCACCAGAACCATCTAAAATGGTACGCGAATCTATTTTACTCGTTACTCTAAATGCGATACGTGCAGGGAAGTTTGCCTTAATAATACCTGTAATTACATTAACCGAAGGTCTTTGCGTTGCAATGATAAGGTGAATACCAATAGCACGTGCTAACTGTGCCAATCTGGCAATAGGTGTTTCTACTTCTTTACCAGCTGTCATTATTAAATCGGCAAACTCATCAACTACCAATACGATGTAAGGTAAAAACTGATGACCATCATTAGGATTTAATTTTCTGGCTTTAAATTTGGCATTGTATTCAGCAATATTTCTACAAAATGCATTTTTAAGCATTTCGTAACGGTTGTCCATTTCTATACAAAGAGAGTTAAGGGTGTTAATCACTTTTGTGTTATCTGTAATAATGGCATCTTCGCTATCTGGTAGTTTTGCCAGATAATGACGTTCTATTTTATTAAAAAGCGTTAATTCTACCTTTTTAGGATCAACTAATACAAACTTTACTTCAGCAGGATGTTTTTTGTATAATAATGAAGTTAAAACAGCATTTAAACCAACCGATTTACCTTGTCCTGTTGCACCTGCCATAAGCAAGTGAGGCATTTTGGCTAAATCGACCACAAAGGTTTCATTACTAATGGTTTTACCAAAGGCAATTGGTAATTGCATTTTTGACTGCTGAAACTTTTGGGATGCAATCACAGAACGCATAGAAACTATGGTTGATTTTTTGTTCGGAACCTCAATACCAATAGTACCTTTACCAGGAATTGGAGCTATAATTCTAATCCCTAAAGCAGCAAGAGATAATGCAATATCATCTTCAAGATTTTTGATTTTTGAAATTCTAATACCTGCATCTGGTACAATTTCGTAAAGTGTAACTGTAGGACCAATAGTTGCTTTTATACTGGTAATACCAATTTTGTAGTTACTTAGTGTTTCTACAATTCGGTTTTTATTTTCTTCAAGTTCTTCCTGATCTATGGAAATCCCTTCATTATCGTATTTCTTTAGTAAATCTAAATGTGGAAATTGATAGTTGCTCAGTTCTAAAGTTGGGTCAAATTGCCCAAAATCTTCTACTAGCTTATCAGCAAGATTATCCGTTTCAGATTGTTCTTCTTCTAGCGTTTCAACTTCAACCTTTAGTTCAGATTCTAATTCTGGTTCTTCTTTAGGTTGAGGTTTTACTTCAATATTTAAAGGCGCTTCGTCTTCTTTTGGTTTAGAGTGGTTGCTAATTGTAGGCTCTGGTTTATCGAGAGAAATTTCAAAAGCAGATTTAATAGCTTCTGCTTCTTCAGTTAAGCTATTGTCTACAATGGCAGTTTGTAACTCATCTTCGGTAGTTGGATTCATGTCATTTTGAAAATCCTTTTTTGCACTACTGAAAAGTTTCACAAACGTATCTCCAGTAACTTTAAATCTTAAAGCCAAATAGGCAATAAGGCCAAATAGTAATAATAGTGCAGTGCCTATTTTTCCGATATAATCCTGAAAAAAATGATTCATTTCAAAACCGACAGTGCCACCAAGAATGTCATATTTATGAGTAAAGAAACCAAAGAAAATAGATAGCCAAATAACAATTAATGTTCCCCAAATCCAATGTTTTCTGAGTTTTGCTTTTTTTAGATTTAAGGTCACATAAACACCGGACAGAAAAATTAAACCAGAAAAAATAAATGAAGGAACACCAAATCCTTTGCTAATAAACAGTTCACTTACCCAAGCGCCTAATTGACTAGCCCAATTTTTATAGGTTTCTGAACGTTCTGGGAAATTACCCAATGCACTTTGGTCTTCCTTTCCTGTGAATATAAAAGACAAAAAGGAAATAAATAAAAGCACTCCCAAAATAATCAGTAAGCTTCCAAAAATTAGCTTTTGCTGATTAGATAATGTGAGTGACGGTTTTTTAAAAGTCTTTTTAGACTTAGCTTTGGTTGTATTTTTCTTTTTAGTTGTCTTTTTTGCCATGTTATGCCGAATACTGTTTTCGGTAATTACCTATATATCTTTAAGGTGTATCTTATTTATATCTTTTTACCTCATTAGGAATCCCATTAACATAATCTTCAATAATACGAAGATCTTTAGCAAGATGAGACCCTTCAAACTCTGAAATATCTTCTGTTTTTATGTTAGAATTATAAAACTCTAAATATTTACTTGCCAAAGGTACAAAAGACCAATGCCATTTTTCTTCATTATATCCTGTTCTTCCATTATTTTTATTGGTGTAAACCTGATAGAATCCAAAACTATTGGCATGAGATTGTAACCACTGGTAGGTTTTTAAGCCTTTTCCGGTGTTAAAATACGAATTATTTAAACTATTTAAGTCTATATCTGTTCCCCAATGGTGCCTAGATGTAGAAGGCATAGAGCTATATTCTAGAATTTTCTTTGCTCTATCAATTGGATTTAGGTTACTATATAGATTCCATTTTCTATTCCAAATGGCTTTCTGCTCATAGAAATTTCTCGTACCAGATATTATTTTGAAATCAATGCTATCTTTTTTTGCTTTTTGAGACATTTCTAGAAAAGCTTTATAAACTGTATAGTTGAGATAAATTTCTTTTGCTGAATATCTGCTATCAACTTTTACAAAGGTAGAATCTGATTGGTAGTTGAATTTTCCAAGAACAAAATCAGAAGTAATGTTTAGTGTATCTTTTGGGATGTTGCTTTTTTCAATCTTAGTTTTTACTTCTGTTTTCGTATTAGTATCCAGAACTGATAATATTTCTTTGGACTTACTATTGCAGCTAGTTTGAAGTAGAATAAAGTAAAGTGAAATAAAAAATAGCTTCATTTTATAGCACGCCATTGGTCTAAGACTGATTAAATGTTCAATCATATAACGAAATTAAGCTAGGGTTTGGTATTTAAAATATTTTAGGTAGATAGATTATTCCTGCGATAATAACTGCAACTATTGATGCAATAAAAACAGCACCAGCCGAAATGTCTTTAATGAGTCCAATTTTTGGATGGTGATCTGGATGGATAAAATCTGCAATATACTCTACAGCCGTATTCACACCTTCAATACTCATTACTAAGCCAATCATTGCAGTTTGAAACATCCATTCTGTAGCTGATATATCAAAATAAAAACCAGCAATAGTAACTACTATGGCAATAAAGACTTGGATTTTAATGCTGGCTTCGGTTTTAATAAGAATAAGCATTCCTTTAAAAGCAAAGCCAACACTTTTTAGTCTGTTAATTATAAAAGGCTCTTTAGTATTTTGCATTAAAAATTATGATAAGCTGCTCAAAGCACTAGAATAATCTGGTTCGTTTGCAATCTCAGAAACTTGTTCAGTATATAATACAGTACCATCTTTGTCTATAACAACAACACATCTAGATAGTAATGTTTCAAAAGTGCCACTAGAGAATGCTAAACCATAATCTTTACCAAACTGACCTGTTTTGTAATCTGATAAGCTTATGACGTTGTCTAAACCTTCAGCACCACAAAAACGTGCCATAGCAAATGGCAAATCTTTAGATATACAAAGTACTTTAGTATTGTCTAACTGACTTGCTTTTTCATTAAATGTTCTTACAGATTGGGCACAGGTTCCTGTATCTACACTTGGAAAAATATTTAATACTAATCTACTGTCTTTAAAATCTGAAGAACTTTTATCATTCAATTCAGTATCTGTTAGTTTAAATTCAGGTGCTTTGCTACCAACTTTTGGTAAATTTCCTATAGTTTCTACAGGAGTTCCTCCTAGTGTTACTTTTGCCATTGTTTAGTGTTTTAATTTTTGTTAAAAATAAAAAAAGCAATACTGAAAAGTGTAAATAAAATGATAATGTTTCAGTAAGGAAGAGATACTAGTATATTAACAAGGTAACCTTAAGTAAAAGATTAGAATACAATTAAAACCGTCCAACAATGCCTATTTGGTTTCCTGTGAAAGCAAAATTCCAAGATATTTTATTCTTACGAGGCTCTGAGATATTAAAAGCTTTCTCTTTGAACAAAAATTTATCGACACCATCAACTACAATAATACTTAAGGCTGTGCCAAAGCCAATATCAGATAGCCAATGTGCGCCATCAATTAATCTAGACATTGGAGGAATTGCGCCTAACGTGTAAATACCAACTTTTATCCATGGACTTTCAAATTGTTTGGCAATAGAATGAGCCATGGTTACAGATAGCACTGTGTGTCCAGAAGGGAATGAGTGTTGTCCTGCTTCTTTTGAAAAAGGTTTAAAATGAAATGCACCATAACCTGTACCTGGTCTGGCTCTACCAAATCCATTTTTTGCAATGGTTTGCAACAACCCACTTGTAATAGATGAGGTTATAATAAGTATACTTGTTCTTCTAATTTTGCTGTTTTTGGTAAGTAAGCCAAAACCATAAAGCCCAGCATTAGCCATAAAATAATTTTGAGGACTACCAAAATACCAACCGTAATCTCTAACGGCTTTTGGGAAATTAGATCTGTGGTTTTCAATGTATTTGTCAACACCTTCATCTGCAAGGGCTAGGGTAGCAGTGCCAAAAACCAAGCTGCCCAGTTTCAAAAAATCTTTTTGTTTCCAGTGAAGAGGTCTTGTAAACGAATATTTAACGCCATGCCATGTTGTATTAATATCATATTTTAATAACGACCATGTTGAAGCATTATTCTGGTCTATTTTATACAAATGTTGTGCGCTAATACTGTCGGTGAAATAAACAATGAGTATTAGTGGTATAATAATGCGTTTAGCTAGCAACATATTATTAAGGCATAGATTATCTCAACTCAGCACCAAGCTTATTTTCAAAGTTAGATTGAAGCTTGCTCATTATTTTGTCAATCTGCTTATCATTAAGTGTTTTATTTTCGTCTTGTAATGTAAAGCTTACCGCATAACTCTTTTTGCCAGCTGGTAGATTTTTACCTTCATATACATCAAAGAGATTTACATCCTTTAGTAATTGTTTTTCAGTTTGCTTTGCTATGGTAAAGATGTCATCAAATGTAACAGCGTTATCAAGTAATAAAGCAAAATCTCTTCGAACTTCAGGATACTTAGGTATAGAAGTAAATTTAATCTTATTATGTTGTGCCATTTCTAACACATTATCCCAATTAAAATCAGCAAATAATACGTTTTGAGAAATACCAAAATGCTTTAAAACAGATTTTTTAACCAAACCGAATTCAACCAATGTTTTCTTTCCTATAGAAAGGCTCATACCTTCACTAAAAACATCTGTTTTATGAGGCGTAGACTTTATACGATTTAAGCCTAAACGTTCTAATACAGCTTCGATTGTACCTTTTAAATAAAAGAAATCACTAGGTGTGGCTTGTGTATTCCAACGTTCCTGTGCTTTATTTCCGGTAACAAAAAGTGCTAAATGCTTGTGTTCTTCTCTGTTGTCTGAATACTGATGGTAAGTTTTACCAAATTCAAACAATTTAAGATCATCACGTTTTCTATTAATATTATGCGAAACAGCTTCTAATCCAGAAAATAATAAAGATTGACGCATAACTTCTAAGTCAGTACTTAGAGGATTTAGCATTTTTACATTATGATCTGCATTAAGTTGCTCACTTAATTCAATATATTTTGGAGATGTTAATGAGTTAGCCATAATCTCAAAGAAGCCTTGAGAAGCTAACTGATTACCAATTATATTCTGAAGTTTATAGTCTTCAAAACGTGAAGTGTTTGAAATAGAAGCGTTAAGTTTTTCAGTAGTTTTTATGTTGTTATAACCATAAACCCTTAAGATTTCTTCAATAACATCAGCTTCGCGTTGTACATCATTTCTAAAAGAAGGCACTGTAAGTCCTAAACCAGCTTCAGTAACATTATTAATTTTTATGTCTAAAGAGGTTAGTATACTCTTTATCGTTTCTTTAGGAATTTCTTGACCAATTAATCGCTTGGCGTTATCAAAACTCAATACAACCTGAAAATCTTCAATCTTATTTGGATAAGCATCCGAAATATCACATGTAATTTCACCTCCTGCAATTTCAGTAATTAAAAGTGAAGCACGTTTTAAGGCATATTTTGTAAAGTTCGCATCGATACCACGTTCAAATCTAAAAGAAGCATCTGTATTGAGTCCATGACGCTTAGCTGTTTTTCTAACGCTTACAGGATCAAAGTAAGCACTCTCTAAGAAAATATTAGTAGTACTTTCGGTAACACCAGAATCCATACCACCAAAAACACCAGCAATACACATTGGTTTTTCGGCATCACAAATCATTAAGTCGTCTTCATGTAATTCTCTTTCAACCTCGTCTAGAGTTGTAAACTTTGTGCCAGCTTCACAGGTTTTAACTTCAACCTTGTTGCCAGTGATTTTTGCAGCATCAAAAGCATGCAGGGGTTGACCTAATTCATGTAAAACATAATTAGTAACATCTACTATATTATTAATAGGAGATAAGCCTATCGCTTTTAAGCGGTTTTGTAACCAGCTTGGAGACGCTTCAACTTTAACTCCAGAAATAGTAACACCACAGTATCGTGGACACTTGTCTTTATCTTGAACATCTACATCGATCTTTAAAGAACGCGTATCTACGTGATAAGACATAACTGAAGGAGAAATCAACTCTAGGTTAACGTCCTTTTGTAATAAGCCAGCTTTTAAATCTCTTGCAACACCATAATGACTCATAGCATCTGCACGGTTTGGTGTTAAGCCAATTTCAAAAACCTCATCATTTTCAACTTCAAAAATTTCAGCGGCAGGTGTGCCAACTTTTAGTTCGGCATCAAGAACCATAATACCATCATGAGATTCGCCAAGACCAAGTTCGTCCTCAGCACAAATCATTCCGTGACTTTCTTCTCCTCTGATTTTACCTTTCTTAATTGTCCAAGCTTCACCTTCTGCGGTATAAAGCGTCGTGCCAATTGTAGCGACAGGTACTTTTTGTCCTGCAGCAACATTAGGAGCACCACATACAATTTGTACAGGTTCAGCTTCGCCAATATTTACGGTTGTAACTTTAAGTCGGTCTGCATTTGGGTGTTGTTCGCAAGTTAATACTTCGCCAACCACGATGCCTTTTAGTCCACCCTTTACGGATTCGTAAACTTCTATACCTTCTATTTCTAAACCAAGATCTGTAAGTAATTCGCCAGTTTTCTCGGCATCCCAATCTATCTTAATAAACTGTTTTAACCAGTTGTATGATATCTTCATGTGTTGTTTTATTCAAGCCACAAAGATAATAATACTTGTACGTTAATGAAATTTGAATATGCTTTTTTATGTAAGGTAATTGTTGTTATTTCGAACTTTATATAAACCCAAAATTTATGCGATATTTATTAGGACTTTTGGTGAGTGTATTACTTTTTTCTTGTAAGAACGATACTAAAACCAATTCTCAAAACCAAAGCAAATCATTAAAGTCAGGAGCCTACAGAGCCTCAATTCTAATTCAAGATAATGAGGAAATACCTTTTGTTTTTAAGGTTGAATCGGATACTAAATTAAAGATTTTTAATGCTGAAGAAACAATTCTGGTTGATGAAATAGACTATCAGAACGATTCAGTATATATTAACTTACCAGTATTTAAAGATTTTTTGGTCGCTAAAATTACTGAAGAGAATAATTTATCTGGTTATTATGTTAGTCCTGATAGAAATAGAAGAGTACCCTTTGAGGCGACTTATAAAAATGCCATAAGGTTTGGAACAGGAACAGGAGCAGCTTACAATGTTGAAGGTGTTTGGGAAACGATTTTTAGTAAAGGTGTTGAGGGTGATGAGTATATAGCTAAGGGTATTTTTGAGCAAGAAGATAATGGTAAAATTACTGGAACATTTAGGACCACAACAGGCGATTATCGTTATTTGGAAGGTGTATTAGATGGTACACGCTTAAAACTCTCAACCTTTGATGGAGCGCATGCTTTTTATTTTACAGCAACAGTTACCGACTCAACCATGAATGGTTATTTTTATTCAGGTAACCACTGGAAAGAGCCTTTTGAAGCCAAGCGTAACAAAGATTTTGAGCTACCAAGTGCTAATGAATTAACGTACCTAAAAGAAGGCTATGATAGTTTAGATTTTGTATTTCCGAATACATCTGATGAGTTGGTAGGTCTTAAAGATGACCGATTTAAAGATAAAGTTGTAGTGGTGCAAATTATGGGAACTTGGTGTCCTAACTGTTTGGATGAGAGTAAATATTACGCAGACTTTTACAAGAAAAATAAAGACAGAGGTATAGAATTTATAGCCTTGGCATTTGAGTACGCCAAAGACATAGAAACTGCTTTTAGTCGTATAGATCGTTTAGCTTACAAAATAGATATAGATTATCCGATACTTTTGGCGCAATATGGTGGTGCAGATAAAGCTAAAGCACAAGAAAAGTTGCCAATGCTAAATCATGTGTTGTCATATCCAACTTCAATTTTTATCGACAAAAAAGGAAAGGTTAGAAAGATACATACTGGTTTTAATGGTCCAGCTACTGGTGATAAATATACAGAGTTTAAAAACGAGTTTGAGAGTTTTGTAAATACGTTGATAAGTGAATAATTAGCCTTGCTCTGACTCACTTATAAATTAAGGTATTAGTAAAATTACCTGAGAAAATAGATAGATAATTATTGGGATGTTAAAAATCAGAGTTGTGGATAGTAGATAGTTGTTTGCTTCGCCTGAAAGTTTTGACTTTGATTTGTATAATTTGAGAACATAATAGGAAGAAATAAGATTTATAATAACAGCAAATAAGTAAGCGAATATTGTTGTTGTAAGTTTGTTTTCGTAGGGTGTAAACCAAAGTAAATTACCAAATTGTTTAATCGTTGTTGAGTCAAAAAAAGTACTTAGTCCCAAGCCTATGAAAATACGCACTAGGTTTGCTAACAAAATGCCAATAACTGCGATACCTAAAACAACTAAAAAATGAAGATATATTGATTTGTGAGGCAAAGAAGCTTTTAGGTTGTTCTTATTGAATTTGTA
>JASBSE010000469.1 GCA_030149115.1 Winogradskyella sp.
AAAAAAGAAAGGAGAATAAACAAATCGGCAGGCCTTGGTTTGCCGATTTAATGGGAATTCGTCAGCGTTGGAGAGCTGAGACTGTCTGTAAAACAGTTGTATTGTACTTAGAAAGTTCGAATCTTTCAATTCCCACCATAAGTGTCTATAGTGTAATGGCTCGCACAAGAGGTATATCCTCTAAGATCAAGTTCGAATCTTGATAGACACTAAAATTTTGGAACAGTAGCAAAGATGGTCAATGCACCAGTTTGAAGATCTGGCGATATAGGTTCGAGTCCTATCTGTTCCACTACAAAGTTCATTGACATTGTATGAAACTTAGATAATGAGTTTCATCATCAGAAAAAATCAACACTCTTCAATTTGTATTGTTGAATGTTGGGGCGGCTTATCGTCCTTAGATAAACTTGGCAACAAGGATAAATCTGTTTGCAGGCCCTGCAAATGGAGACTGTTTTCTTCAGAAGATAGTACATGTAAGCAAGCAACAAACGTAGGTTACTAAATACTAGGGGCGACCGCTGAGGTGTTTTAAGAATCTATAGCCAATTATAAGGAGGCTTGAGGTGGAGACACCAATAGGAAAAGTTGTAGTAATGGGTTACGTTAAGATTATCCAGTCTTGCGGAGCGTGTTGCAGTATAAGAGTTACCCGATTGGAAACGATTCGGTGACTTAACTTACTGTGTGTTGGGAAACACACAAGGAGAAGGTTGGTATTTTGTAGGCTAAAATCTACGAAGCCATTTCCGAAGCCCTTCTTCTGGGTCAAAGTTTTAAGTCTAGGTTCGAGTCCTAGTATCTAAACCGAAAATTGGATATAGCTCAATTGGTAGAGCACTGTATTTTGGATACGGCAATAAAAGCAAAAGACTTCGGGCATTGTAGCAGCTAGTAGTTGCCTAAACCCATTGAAATATATGGGACGTTAGAGGTCGCAAGCCTTTGCTGTGCGGTAAACATTCTAGTAGGCCGCCTCAAGAGAGGACGCCTATGAATGGTGAGGGAGCCAACCCTTGTAATTGCAAAGCGTGGTGTTAAGCCACTATGCAGGCCAAGTCTAAGTTGCCGAACGGTTACAATGTATTAAGGCATCGGATAAGTACGCAATTCTCTAAGCAATGAGAAGCGCGTGGAAAACTAGGGAAGGGCTACGGCTATAATCCTAGGAAAGTTTATCCTAAAGCGAAGGTATTCTCAGAACGCTTTTTTAAGATATCAAGCTAGTCTTGTTGGGTGTTTCGGTATGGCACTATTGCATAATGCGATGCAGAGATGTATCTCGTTTTATGTTCAACTAGACTTGAAGGTTTTGACTATTAACCAAAAAATAGTCTCCGGCTCTATAGGTCGTGGGTTCGATTCCCACCTTCCCCACAAAACTATACCAATAAAAAAGGGGAAGTAGTTCAGTAGGTTAGAACAATAGGTTGTCTTGTTACCGGTTCGAGTCCGGTTATTAGCTCGAGGAAATCCTCGTTGGCTTTTGTAACTCAAATGGTAGAGTAGACACTGCACTGTTAATGCAGCTTTTAGGGCAAAGGATGTCCACCAAAGCTTATCATCTTGTAAAACTGATAGACAAGTAGTCCGTCACACTACTCAATAAAAATGACGAAATAGTAGATTGTAGATTGGCTTTAATAGTAACGATTAGTGTTCAATAATAAGCAATCTCAGATGTACTTTGAATTACTGATTTGTAATTTCAAAAGTAGTTACTGTAATGATTAAAAGTTAAAAGACAAAATCAATATGATTTCCTTTTTTAGCGCGCTATCATCGCACTGATTATGGCTGATGTTACTATGAGTAATTCCGTAAAGAAGAGATGATTTGCAATCTGCTATTTTTTAAAAATAAAATTTGAAATAAAGATAAACTTCAAAAAAGTGTTGAACTCGTCAATACCATTTTGAAGCTGGTAATCCGTCCGTTACAAGTATTACCAATTCGCCTTAGTTGGCAAAAATGATGTTTAATTAAAAACTAAAAACAATGTTACGAGTAAGAATTAATGCCGGAAAAGTAGGTTTGGTATTCAAAAATGGTGATTATGTTAAAGTAATTACTGAAGGTTTGCACTGGTTAGGGTTTAACCAGCGTGTGCTAACGTATAATTTGAGCACTAGTTTTACTGCACCAATAGCATTAGAAATTCTCTTAAAAGATGAGGTTTTAGCTGCTATGTTAGATGTGGTAGAGGTAAAGGACGGAGAGATTGTTTTACTTTATGAAAAGGGAAACTTTAAAAATGTCCTAACCGCTGGTCGTTATGTGTTCTGGAAAGGTCTGATTGAACGTGAGTATGTACGTGTAGATTTAAGCAAAATTTACATTACAGAAAGTTTAGATAAGTCACTTTTTAGCAACTATGAAGTCAACAAATACATCAGAACTTTTGAAGTTGCTGCTTACGAAAAAGCAGTGCTTTTAGTAGACGATGTATATACAAAGACACTCGGAGGTGGTACTTACCGTTTCTGGAGAAATGATACTTCTATTAAAATTGCAAAAGCCGATTTGCGTCAGCTTCAATTAGAAATTACAGGACAAGAATTGTTAACTAAAGATAAAGCTGCTATTCGTATCAACTTTTACACTCAGTACAAAGTTAAAGATGTAGAAAAAGCACTTTTAGAAAACAAGGATTACGAAAAGCAATTATACATTACAATGCAGTTAGTGTTGCGTGCTTATGTTGGTGCTTACACCTTAGATGAATTGCTAGAACGTAAAGATAATATTGCAGAAGCAGTGTTTGAAGACGTAAAAACAAGCGCATCGAAATTGGGTGTTACCGTTTTAAACTGCGGTATAAGAGATGTGATTTTAACTGGTGAAATGAAGGATATTATGAACCAGGTTTTAGTTGCCCAAAAGAAAGCACAAGCCAACGTTATTATGCGACGTGAAGAAACAGCTTCTACACGTAGTTTGTTAAACACAGCAAAGTTGATGGAGGAGAACGATATGTTGTACAAACTAAAAGAGATGGAGTATGTTGAAAAAATTGCCGAAAAGATTGGTGAAATTACTGTCTCAGGTAATGGAAATATGGTAACACAATTGAAAGAGATTTTCTCTGGAAAATAAGTGGGTGTACAAAAAAAGCGCTAGTACTAACTAGCGCTTTTGGTTTTAGAATAGAATTCTATTTTTTAACCAATTCAAACCTAAAATTTATATCAACTTCGTTAGATAATTTGTTGGCAACAATTTTTGGGATTTCAATCTCAAAATCTGATGCTAACACTTTAAAATTACCTGAAATAATAATTTTTTCATCTTCCTTTTTTAGGGTTAAAGGAATGCCTTCAACTTGTTTTGTGACTCCATGAAATGTTAATGAACCATCAATTGAAGTGTTACTTTCTTCATTACTTAAGTCGTCAAAATCTAGGCCATCAACTTTTCCTTTAAAAGTTGCTTTTGGATACTCATCAGATTCGGCATAATTTTCATTAAAATGTTCTTCCATTAAAGCATTTTTAAATCGGAACCCTTTTACTAAAGCTAAAGCTGCAAATTCTCCGTTTTCAGTATTTAAAATTGCAGTAACAGCATTGTTTTTTGCAGCAACTTCTTCAAAAGAAGGTACAGAGGCTTCAAAATTTAATTGTCCTGTTTTGGTTAGGTATTTACTTTGAGCAATAGCACTTATGCTAATAAAGAATAGTGCTAAAAATATGACCTTTTTCATAATCTATTATTTTAGTTTTCTAGTAGACCTTCTTGTTCCCATTGAATAACAAGATCTATTAAGTTTTGTGGTAATCTTGGGCCTCCAAACGGCATTACAAAACCAGCGTCAGTGGATGAAATACGATCAATTAAACCTCTGTTTTCTACAGCGTTTTTAACATCATTGTATGTTATTAGGGACATTGGTGCTCCATTAACCGGAGGGTTACTATGACAGAAAATACAATTGGTATCAATTACAGATTTTATATTGTCTTGGTAGGTTACAAATTCTTCAATAATGACATCTTCTGTTAAGTCATCTTCACTATTATATGAACAGTTAGTCAAGCAGAATAAACTTGCAAAATATAAAAGGTATTTAAACTTCATGATTACTAATTTTTTAAAACACACGACTTAAGTTAAACCCAAAATAGATGTTGCCATCGCTCCAATCTCCTGTAGCCTGACCAAGAAACCCATTGGTGTTCATGGCTTGTGCATTAGAAAAATGCATTTGAAAAACATGTCCTCCGGTTTCTAAATCAAAACCAATAGAAAGCGGATTTTTAAATGGTGATCCATCTGCTCTATTTAAATGCCATCCATAATCTACATTTATAGACCAGCGCTTGCCTAATTTTTGTCTTCCTCCAAAACCAATAGCATATTGTGAGTTGTGCTGTTCGTCATAAGTCACAAAATTGTCATGAAAAAATGTTGGTGCCACTTCCAATGACAATTTTGAACTTACTTTTTTGGATATAAGCAATTGCGCTGTATAACCAAGACGATCCCTAAATTCTAAATTCGGTAAATTTTCTTTTTCTAATGCGGTATTTATTAAAATTGAATTATAGGCAACTATGGTAAATGGAAATCCATTTTCTTTTTGTCTTACTAGTCTATATTTAGCTGAAGCTTCATAAATTTTTTGAAAAGAGCTACGAGATACACCAATATTTATTCCATCAGTGATACCATAAACAAAGTTTAGTCTGGTAACGGCATCATCTAGTCCAAAGAAACTATCAAAACCATTTTCTATACTACCAAATCTGTGCGAAACGATGAAGGTTAATTCTTTTTTTGCAACGAGTTTGGTAGATTCAAAGTTTACGATTTTTAGA
>JASBSE010000570.1 GCA_030149115.1 Winogradskyella sp.
AACTCTTATTAAATTTTTTACACCAAAGTCTTTTATAAGCTCATTGGCATAGATAGATATACTAGGAATACCCATACCAGAACCCATAGTTGACACAAGTTTGCCTTTATAAGTACCTGTATAACCGTACATACCTCTTACTTCGTTAAAGCAAACAGGGTTTTCAAAAAAAGTTTCAGCAATCCATTTAGCTCTTAGAGGATCGCCTGGTAATAAAATTGTTTCTGCTATATCGCCTTTCTTGGCGTCAATGTGTACACTCATGCCGTAAAGTTAAGCAAAGTGTTTTAAACTAATATGATGAATTTGATGTTTGATTAGTCATCATAGCAACACCAGATGAAGCACCAATTCTATGAACACCAACTTCAATATATTTAATGGCAGTTTCAGCATCTCTAATGCCACCAGAAGCTTTAATTTTTAATTGGTCTTTCACAGTTTTCTTCATAATTTTTACTGCAGTAAGGGTAGCACCACTTTTAGAGAAACCTGTTGAAGTTTTAACAAAATCGGCTTTGGCGTCGATACAAATCTCGCAAGCCTTTACAATCTCATTTTTAGAAAGTTCGCTAATTTCTAGGATAACCTTCAAAGGAATTAAACCAATTGCTCGTTTAACGTCACTAATATCTTTTAATACTGCAACGTAATTTTTACTTTTTAGGCGTCCAATATTCATTACCATGTCAATTTCAGAAGCACCTTGCTCAATTGCTTTTTTTGCTTCAAAAATTTTGGCTTCTGTAGACATGGCACCTAAAGGAAAACCAACAACAGTGCAAACTTTTACTTCAGAGCGTCCTAAGGCTTGTTTGGCTATTGGTACATAACAGCTGTTTACACAAACAGAGTAAAAATTATATTTTAAGGCTTCTTCACAAAGTCTAAGAATATCAGTTTCAGTTGCTGAGGGACTTAATAATGTATGATCTATATATCTGTTTAATTCCATGAATTAATAAGTAGGGTTTATTAAATGATTGACTAAAGTAATCCCTTCTTTTTAGAGGGAAAACCACAACAAGTTTAATTGTCTATTAGTAAGGTTGGAATTAAATAGCTCGACAAAATTAGTAATAAATCCGTTAAAATGCATTATGTAAATAGAAATTAATTGTGCATTTCATCGAAAAATATTTTTTCCGTTTTAAATACTTCTTATTAAACTATTTGAATTTGATTGATGGCTTTATTAAGAAAGTGAAACTTAAGTTTATATGATAAATGTCAGGATTTAAGCTTTTTTAAGCATTTATTTTTGTTGGAAACTTAAATATTTTAACATGAAAAATTTATTATTATTTGCTTTATTAATAGGATTAACATTTAACCTACAAGCTCAAGAAGAAGAGAAAAATCAAGGATTTAAAGGTGTATGGTGGGGATTAGCAGCAGCAAGTTATGTTGATAGCGAGTCTTCTGACACTCAAACTTTTATGATTTTACCTGCTGTAGGTAACTTTATTTCTCCTACTGTAACAGTTGGTGGTGCTGTAGGTTTGGTTAGTTCTAAAACTGGATCGGCCGATGCTGTTAATATTTTTGTAGTTAAGCCTCTAGCTAGAAAATACTGGGGAATTTCAGATAAGTTCTTCATTTTTGCTGAAGCTAACGTACCGTTATTATTTAATGAAGATTTCAATGGTTATGGATTTAATATTGAGCCTGGAATTGATTTCTTTATTGGTGGACATTGGACAATCGAAGCTAAATTCGGTAGATTTGGTTACAATTCTATTAAGCCAGATGGAGGTGATGCACAAGGTACCACATCTTTAGGTTTCAATATGTTTGATGCTCAGACTCAAGAGTTCTTAGGATCTGGTATGTCTTTTGGTTTGAAGTATATTTTCTAAATGAATAAATGAATGGTAAAACAAAAAAGAGCCTTAATATTTTTAAGGCTCTTTTTTTTTAGGATAAAACTTTAGAGTTTTCATCGGCTAAGATTTTATGTACCCATTTTATGGCTTTATCTAAAGAATCAAAAACACCAAAGGGTTTGTCAAAAAATTGCTTTTCATACTCGGCATTGGACTTCATTAGAGGGTTATTGGGTATGATTGCTATTGCAACAAGATTAGAGATTTTTGATATTTCTTTGTATACTAAAGGATTAACAGAGTATGAAGTAACTCTATTAGAAATGTAGGCTACATTTTTATTTTTAAAGTTATCTTCTAAAACTTTCCTTAAGGCATCGGTTTCTTCTAAGTTAATAACTACTCCTTCTTTAACTTGTTTTATAAGGAAATCGTCAAAGACAAAAACCTCAGCGTGGCCTATATCGTAGTATTTAAACATTCCCATAACAAATTGATTTTAATTGTTTTACGTTCTTGAAAATGTATTGTTAAGATAAGAATTTTTTTCGACTTTAAGAAGTAATTTTACCTTTAAATACTAAGTAATATTGTTCTTAATATTGTTTTAAAAGATGGTTACGTTTTGCCTAAAGCTTCATTAAATTCATAAGGGATAACTTTACAGGTTGCTTAGTGGGCTAAAGTACAGCGGTAACTGTGAATCCAGCATCTCTTAGAAGTTTAATAACTCCGTTTTCACCTGGTAAATGTCCAGCTCCAACACCAAAAAATGTAGCTTGATCTTTAGCGTATTCACCAATTTTAGAAATCCAGTTTTCATTTCTTTGTTTCAATAATGTATCTTGGTGATTTGAGACGGTTTTGTTGGTATCATCATCCATCATATCTAAGAGCGCTGTAATATTTTCTTCTTTATAAACTTTTAGCATTTTTACAAAAGTGACCTTGTCATCTTCTAAGTTATCTTTGGCCATTCGAACTAAATCGTCATATTGTTCCTCTAGTGGTATATCATCAAAAACCTTAATTTGTTCTTCAATAGTTTCAAGGCCATAAATTTCTTCTTTTTGTTCTTTCGCAATTTTTGTAAGTTCTAATTCGAAGGATTGCATAGGACAATCCAACATTTTTGGGTAAAACATTGAGCTAAGGAAGAAAGGCTTTACATTTTCAATCATTTTTACAGACATTCCCATGTTGTTTATAAAAAGAGAATCAATTGATTTATATTCTTCTTCAGACACAAAATCTTTTAATGTTTTTCCATCTTTTAGATACATCCCTTTCATCATTTTCATCTGCATATTTGGATCGTCCATGTCTAGCTCCATTACAATTTGTGTGGTTTCATCTAGTGCTTTTTTTACATCATCTTCAAGTGTGGCATCGCAAGTTATATGGATGGTTCCGAATAAATAGGAAGGACTTTCTAATCCGTTACCTTCAATTTTCCATAAGGTTGAATTTTCTAATTCTTGAGCTGTAATTGAAAAAACGGAAAGTGCAGTTACAACAAGTAATGATAAAATACGTTTCATAATAGATGGTTTAAATAGGTATTTAAAATTTTAACTGTTTGTAGTCTTATAGAGCAATTTGTTACAAAAAGGAAAGCAACACGTCCATAATTCGATAGCTTTTCAAATTTATTTCAGTGTTGCTTTAACCAACCAATCAATATAAAGACTCTTTACAGGCTATATTGTTACAGTCTGCTTATAACTCCTCTACAACTAAATCTCCTTGGTTTCTAAAAACCAACTGTCCATCAAACTCGTCAAGAAGAATAATACTATCTGTAGTTACTTTGCCAGCTAATATTTCTTTACTCAACTGATTTAATACTTCTTTTTGTATGACACGTTTTACAGGTCTTGCACCATACTCTGGATTGTATCCTTTTTCTGCTAAATACGCTTTTGCCTCTGGTGTAGCATCAAAGGTTATACCTTGTTGTGCAATCATCTTAGTAATGCCTTTAAGTTGTAAGTCAACAATCTCAATGATGTTTTCCTTAGTTAAAGGAGTAAACATTATTGTATCGTCAATACGGTTTAAGAACTCTGGTCTTACACTTTGTTTTAATATACCTAGCACATCAACTTTGGCAGCTTCCATTGCAGATTCTACATCTTTTGTGGCCTCAAAACGCTCTTGGATGATATGGCTTCCCATATTAGAAGTCATGATGATAATTGTGTTTTTGAAATCAGCAATACGACCTTTGTTATCCGTTAAACGACCTTCATCTAATACTTGTAACAATATGTTGAAGGTATCTGGATGCGCTTTTTCAATCTCATCTAGCAATACTACAGAATATGGTTTACGTCTTACAGCCTCTGTTAACTGCCCACCTTCATCATAGCCAACATATCCTGGAGGTGCACCAACCAATCTACTCACCGCATGTCGCTCTTGATATTCGCTCATGTCTATACGTGTCATAGCGTTTTCATCATCGAATAAGTATTCTGCTAGTGCTTTTGCCAGTTCTGTTTTACCAACACCTGTTGTACCTAAGAATAGGAATGATCCTATTGGTCTGTTTGGGTTTTGCAGACCTGCTCTAGAACGACGTACAGCATCACTCACGGCTTCAATAGCTTCTTCTTGGCCTACCACACGTTTGTGTAATTCGTCTTCAAGATTTAAAAGCTTTTCGCGCTCGCTTTGTATCATTTTGGTTACAGGAATTCCTGTCCATTTGGCAACAACATCTGCGACATCTTCATAAGTAACTTCCTCTTTAATTAAGGCGTTGTCTTGCTGTTCTGCCAGTTGTTTTTGATACTCTTCAAGCTTTTCAGTCGCTTCTTTTATCTTTCCGTAACGGATTTCTGCAACCTTACCATAATCACCTTCACGCTCTGCACGTTCAGCTTCAAGCTTATAGTTTTCTATTTCTTGCTTTATGTTCTGCACGTTTTCAACCGTTTCTTTTTCAGACTTC
>JASBSE010000475.1 GCA_030149115.1 Winogradskyella sp.
GGTACTGCGAAGTCTTTCACAATTATATAACCACGGGAACCTGGCAGGAACAGGTTATTTAAGCATCCTGCCAGTAGACCAAGGTATCGAGCATAGTGCTGCCTTTTCTTTCTATAAAAACCCTGATTACTTCGACCCAGAGAATATTATAAAACTTGCTATGGAAGCAGGTTGCAATGGTGTAGCATCAACCTTTGGGGTTTTGGGTCTAAATGCCAGAAAGTACACTCATAAAATACCTTTTATTGTGAAGATTAACCACAATGAACTGCTAACCTACCCAAATAAATATGACCAAACACTATTTGGAAAGGTAAAAGATGCTTGGAATATGGGAGCGATTGCCATTGGTGCAACCATCTATTTTGGCTCAAAAGAAAGCAATAGGCAGATTAAAGAAATTTCAGAGGCTTTTGAAGAAGCCCATAGTTTGGGTATGGCAACCATCTTATGGTGCTATACGCGTAACAAAGCTTTTAAAACAGAAAAAGAAGATTATCACGCTGCTGCCGACATAACTGGGCAGGCCAATCATTTAGGAGTTACCATTCAAGCAGACATCATCAAACAAAAATTACCGACTAATAATTTCGGATTTAAGGAAATTGGGTTTGGTAAATATGATGATACTATGTATGAAACCCTTACTACAGACCATCCTATTGACCTCTGCCGTTTGCAAGTAGCCAATTGCTACATGGGAAAAATAGGCTTGATTAATTCTGGTGGTGGCTCAAAAGGAGATTCAGATTTGAAGGAAGCCATAACAACCGCGGTAATTAATAAGCGCGCCGGCGGTTCTGGGTTGATACTAGGAAGAAAAGCATTTCAAAAACCTTTTAAGGAAGGTGTTGAATTACTCAATGCAGTACAAAGTGTATATCTCAATTCTAAAATAACAATTGCATAGAATTAAAATATAAGATTAATCAATGGTACTTTCAATTATAATAGCTTTTTTAATTATTCCGGTAATTGCAGTTGCCGGTTATGAGCATTATAAAATCCTTAATCAACCTGATTACAATCCTCATACAACACTATTGAACTATGAAGTAATAGGTATTGGTAAAAACAAACTGGTTTTGTTACACGGTTTAACCGGGTCACTGAATTATTGGAAGCGCAGTTTAGAAAACATTTCAAAAACCCACTCTTTATTATTAATAGACCTTCTGGGTTTTGGTGACTCACCAAAACCAAAAAGTGATTATTCCTTATCAGTACAGCTGCAAGCGTTAGAATTGATTTTAAAAAAAGAAGGGTTCAATGATGGTAAAACCATCATGGGCGGGCATTCAATGGGAGCCATAATTTCATTAGCATTATTGCAAAAACATCCGAATTGGTTTAAATCTGGAATTTTTATAGGCATACCTGTATACAAAAACGCCGATGAGTTTAAGAAAGTTATGTCTACTCATTCTTTCGTGGATAGAATTTCAACCAGTAAGTTTTCTAAATATATCTGTATGGTTCATCCCATATTTATGTCACGTGCATTCAAGCCCGATAACCTAACGGATGAAGTTTATGAAGACGCAAAAAAGCATCATTGGATGAGTTATTATTATTCGCTCAATGAGGTCATTTTAAAAACAGATTTATATGCGATGGCAAGGAAAATTAAGAATAAAGACGTGCTTTTTATTCACGGAGAAAAAGATACGACAGCACCATTTGAAAACACTCTGAAACTATCAAAAGTATTTAAAAACTCAAAAGTGCATACCTCTTCTAAAGGCGACCATCAATTTTTTCTAAAAGAGGCGGATTTTGTTTGGAAAACCATACAAGAATTTAGCAAGTCGGAAGAATATTTACAAAAAACACTATCAAATGAGCACTAATAAAATTAAACATATAGGCATATTCACATCAGGAGGCGATAGTCCTGGAATGAACGCTGCACTCTATTCCATAGCCAAATCTGCTAAAGTAAAAGGTATAAAAATTAGTGGTTTTAGAAAAGGATATGAAGGGTTAATAGATGGTGATTTCCTTACATTAA
>JASBSE010000478.1 GCA_030149115.1 Winogradskyella sp.
GACAATACCCATATTCATTCCGTTTTTAATGGCATGGTAAAGAAAAGCAGAATGCATCGCTTCTCTTACCGTATTGTTTCCTCTGAAAGAAAACGACACATTACTAACGCCACCAGATACGTTTGCGTGAGGTAAATTTTCTCGAATCCACTTAGTCGCATTGAAAAAATCTAGTGCATTTTTTCGATGTTCTTCCATACCAGTAGCGACAGGAAAAATGTTAGGATCGAAGATGATATCTTGTGGTGGAAAGTGGACAATGTCCACTAATATTTTATAGGAACGCTCACAGATTTGGATGCGTCTATCAAAGGTATCTGCCTGACCAACCTCATCAAAAGCCATCACAATGACTGCTGCACCATAACGTTTAATGCGTTTTGCTTGACGGATAAATTCAGTTTCACCTTCTTTCAAACTAATGGAATTCACAACCGATTTCCCTTGCACGACTTGCAAACCAGCTTCAATGATTTCCCATTTTGAGCTATCAATCATTATAGGCACACGTGCAATATCAGGTTCCGACGCTATTAAATTTAAAAAGGTAGTCATAGCGTAAACACCATCTAACATACCTTCATCCATATTAACATCTATGATTTGCGCACCGCCTTCAACTTGTTCCCTTGCAACATCTAGAGCTTCGTCATATTTTTCTTCTTTAATTAATCGTAAAAATTTACGCGAACCTGTTACATTTGTACGCTCACCAACGTTAATAAAATTACTTTCTGGTGTAACAATTAAGGGTTCTAAACCTGATAGTTGTAAATATTTATTACAGTCACTTTCTTTCATTAGGCTTCAACAAATACTTTTCTTGGTTCATATTTACTAGCAACTTCGGCAATAGCTTTAATGTGTGCAGGACTTGTGCCACAACAACCACCAATAATATTGATTAAGTCATCCTTAAGGTAATTTTCTATAAGTTGTTGCATCTGCTCTGGTGATTGGTCATATTCACCAAAAGCGTTTGGTAATCCAGCGTTTGGATGTGCAGAAGTATGGAATTCTGTTTTATCAGACAAGCGTTTTAAATACGGCTGCAATTGTTCTGCACCTAATGCACAATTAAAACCAACACTTAACAATGGGATATGAGATACTGAAGTTAAGAAAGCTTCTACGGTTTGCCCTGATAATGTTCTTCCTGAAGCATCTGTTATTGTTCCAGACACCATAATTGGAATATCAATATCTCGTTCTTCTTTTACTTCTTCTATAGCGAATAATGCTGCTTTAGCGTTAAGCGTATCAAAAATAGTTTCGACTAACAAAACATCTACACCACCATCTATTAAGGCTTCGACTTGTTCTTTGTAGGCTACTCGCAATTCTTCGAAAGTGATAGCACGAAATTCAGGTCTGTTTACATCTGGACTTAAGCTTGCAGTTCGGTTTGTTGGACCTATACTACCAGCTACAAAACGAGGTTTTTTGGGGTTTTGCTTAGTAAATTCTTCCGCAACTTGTTTGGCTATTTTAGCGGATTCAAAATTTAATTCGTAAACCAAATTTTCCATTTGGTAATCTGCCATAGCAATTGATGTACATGAAAAAGTGTTGGTTTCAACTATATCTGCACCAGCTTCAAAATATTTTCTGTGCACTTCAGCAATTGCTTCTGGTTGTGTTAAAGACAGCAAATCGTTATTACCTTTTAATGGCGTTGGGTAATCTTTAAATCGCTCGCCACGAAAATCTTCTTCTGTGAATTTATATTGCTGAAGCATGGTACCCATTGCGCCATCCAGCACTAAAATTCGTTTTTGTATTTCTTCTTTTATGTTTGGCATTACTTCAAAGCTTGTTTTAAATCGTTAATAATATCTTCGGCATGTTCTAAGCCAACAGAAATACGTATTAATCCACCTGAAATCCCTGTTTTTAGGCGATCTTCCTCCGATAGTTTAGCATGTGTTGTTGATGCAGGATGCGTAACAATACTCCTCGTATCTCCTAAATTAGCAGATAGAGATAAGAGCTTTATACTGTTTAAAAAGTTTCTACCAGCATCAATGCCTCCCTTTATTTCAAAAGCGACAATACTACCACCAAACTTCATTTGTTTTTTTGCTAATTCATGTTGAGGATGAGATTTCAGAAAGGGATATTTTACAAAGTTTACCTTGTCGTGATTCTCTAAAAATTCAGCTATTTTTAATGCATTATCGCAATGCTTTTCTACTCTTACGGGTAAGGTTTCTAGACTTTTTGACAAAATCCAAGCGTTGAAAGGCGAAAGCGCAGGACCAGTATTTCTTGAAAACAAATAGATTTTTTGAATAAGCTCAGCGCTTCCAACAGTTACACCACCAAGAACTCTACCTTGTCCATCAATAAGTTTTGTTGCTGAATGAATGACCAAATGCGCACCAAATTTAATGGGCTGTTGTAAATAGGGAGTTGCAAAACAATTATCTACAATAAAAATGAGGTTATGTTTTTTGGCTAAATCACCTAATAATGTTAGGTCTAAAATATCAACTGCAGGATTCGTAGGACTTTCAGCATAAAGAATTTTAGTGTTGGGTTGAATCAAACTTTCAATACGTTCAATTTCATTGATTCTAAAGTAGCTTGTTGAAATATTCCACTTAGGAAGAATATTATTAAACAAAGTCTGAGTAGAACCAAAAATACTTTGACAAGACACAATATGATCACCTGAATCTAAAAGAGCAGCAAATGTTGAAAACACAGCAGACATTCCAGTTGCAAATGCATAGCCACGTTCGGCACCTTCCATTTGGCATATTTTTTCGACAAATTCAGAGCTGTTAGGATTGGTATATCTACTGTAAATATTACGCTCTTTTTCGTCTGCAAAAGAGGCGCGCATATCTTCAGCATCTTCAAAAATATAACTCGATGTTAAGTACAAAGGATTAGAATGTTCTAAAAACTGTGTGCGTTCTATTTGAGTGCGAATTGCGGCAGTTTCTAAATGATGTTCCTTGCTTGCTTTATACATGCTTTTTAATTAATGTGTTCGACAAACGTAAAATATCACCAAAAACGCCTCTGGCCGTTACTTGAGCTCCTGCACCTGCACCTTGAATAACTAAAGGTTGTGAATTGTAAGATTCTGTGTAAATTTCAAAAATAGCGTCAGATCCTTTTAACTGTCCTAAAGGTGAAGCTTTTGGTTCTGATATTAATTTTACTTCTAAAACATTATTCAAAACATCTAATTGACCAACATAACGCAACACAGATGCTTCTTTTTGCTGAGATCTATTGGTTTCAAAAATGCTATTTAACTCATGTGAACGTTGTTTAAACTCTTGTAATGTTGTAGTCCCATTCAGCTGTTTTGGTACTAGAGATTCAATTTTCACATCATTTAATTCTGCATTAGAACCGAGTTCTCTAGCTAAAATCAGTAGTTTTCGAGCTACATCTTTTCCTGATAAATCCTCTCTAGGATCTGGCTCTGTTAAACCTTGACTTACCGCATCATTTAACACTTGGTCAAATGGCAAAGATCCTTCTGAAAACTGATTAAAAATATAGCTTAATGAGCCTGAGAATACACCTTTTATTTTTTCAACCTTTTCACCAGACTGATGTAAGTTTTTTATGGTTTCAATAATTGGTAAGCCTGCACCAACATTGGTTTCGTAAAGGAAAGTTTTATTGTTCTCGTCCAATAATTTCCTTAACTTTTTATAATAGTTAAAACTCAATGTGTTGGCAACCTTATTTGCAGAAATGATATGAAAACCATTTTCTATCAACGTCTCGTAATGCGCTATAAAACTGTGACTAGCTGTAACATCTATAGCTATAGCATTTTCTACATTTAATGCTTTAAAATGGCGAATAATATCTTCTACATTGTAAGGTTCGGAAAAATTTTCAAAATCTACTTCCCATTGCCCATTAATGTCATTTGAAAAAAATGCTAAAGTCGAGTTTGTAATAACTGGTATTTGTATATCTAATCCTTGTTCGGTTAGTAATTTTGACTTGATGTTCTGAATTTGATTTATTAACGTAGAACCTACATTACCAATTCCGAATATGGCAAGATGTATCGTTGTCATGCTTTTTTAATTTTAAATTAAAAACTGGTTTTAATAGCTTAATAAGCTGCTGATACTCTATTAAAAAAGCATCGTGGCCATCATTAGATTTTAGTTCACCTATAGTAACGTTTTCTTTTGCGGATTTTAGCTCTACAAACGTGTTCCAGTTTTCGTCTGATTTAAATAGTAAATCTGAATTAATTGTTATAATATGAATGTGAGAAGCAACGTGTTTTGCCACTTCTGTAAACGTACCTCTACCTTGTGTAATATCGATAGTTTTTAAAATTTGATTCATCATTTTGTAAGCTGACAACTCAAATCTTCCTTCTAGTTTTTCTCCATGATGCTCTAACCAAGTTTCAATTTTAAAAGCATCTTTTCGTTGTTTTTCTCTTTTGAATTTTGAAGCAAAAGATTCTGGCGTTCTGTAAAACGTCATAGCATGCAATCTGGCATCAAACAAAG
>JASBSE010000480.1 GCA_030149115.1 Winogradskyella sp.
GGCTGGATAAGGATTAATCCCTAAAGCACGAAGTTTTTCTAACTTTTGACGTCTTACTAATTCTTGTTCTGAAAGTTGCATTTTTTAATTCATTTAAGACGGCAAAATTACGTTATTTATTTAAAGTATAAAACAAAGAAAACTGCTAAAGAACAATAGTTTTTAGCAGTTTTCTTTTAGGTAAGTTTAGAATTATTTTGAGGCTACAATATTCCCTTTAATTTTCAAGATTTTGTTACCGCCTTCAGCATTAGAAGTTACCGTAATGGTTTTTGTAAAAGCACCAAGTCTTTTGGTATCGTACTTAATTTTTAATTCTCCAGATTTCCCTGGTAAAATAGGTTCTTTTGAATAGCTTGGTACAGTGCAACCACAACTGGTTTTTACATTTGTAATCAATAAAGGAGCGTCACCTTCATTGGTAAAAGCAAACAATCGTGTGCCATCGGAATGTTGCTCAATGGTTCCATAATCGATGACCTCCGTTTCAAATGAAATGATGGCTACTTTACTTGTTTTACTTTCAACTTTGTTTGAAGTTGCATTAAATAATCCTACAGACAGAATTAAAATCAGAATAGTGTTTACTGTTCGTTTCATAGTTTTAAAAATTTTTGATTAATACTGAAACAAACTTCAAAATTAGAAACGAAAATTTGAGAAATAAGAGGTTGGAAATTGGTACTAGTACCAAGGTTGATTTTTTTAACTATTTGATAAACAATGATTTAACATCGTCTCTAGATTGCACTTCTAACTTTTTGTAGATGTTATTGGTGTGTGTTTTTATGGTGCTAACACTCAAAAATAAGGCTTCAGCAATATCCTTATTGCTTTTATCTTGTAACAAATGTTCTAAAACAACTTGCTCTTGTTTAGATAATTTAGACTTTAAATCTTCAGATTTAGAGTGCTTTTTTTTCCACATTCGGTAGAGAAGAAACAAATTCAAGATAAAAGAAAATGCAAGGACAACATACAGGTAAATATTAAAAGAAGTGCTTTTATCTTCTTCAGCCGATGCCAGCATAAAACGGTCAGCCGCCAATTCATTTCTGTATTGCGCTGTATATGGTGCATTAGAATATGAAGTTTCCAAGCGTTCCTTAAGATCGTCGTAATAGGAATTGTTCTGTAGATCTTCAACATAATAGCTGTGTAAATCGCTGCTTCTATCTGATAAATAAGCATAAATGGCGAGTTCTGCTACAGGCTCGTTTAAGGCAGTTCCGTAGTCTTGCAGTGTTGTAAACCACTTTTTATTATTCAGCTTTCGGTTGGCTTCACTTCGTACCTCACCATAAGCAAAACGCATATCGTTTTTAAGCGAATCTATCTTTAAGAACGCGTTGGCTTTGGGATTGTTAGATTCTACTCTACAAAATACCTGATTACCAAACGAGAAAGGCAGTTTTAGAGTGTCTGTGTTTTTGGCAATAAAGAGTAACTCTTCACTATCACTACAATGACCGTTAAAGTGGTTGACATCCTGTTGTGTTTCAGTGCACTTATCTACATGGATACGATAGATACGATTTTCGGTACTAAGCATGTCACCTTTAAACTCAAAGTATCCAGTTTCATCCGCTGATGTTTTTGCAATGATTTGCTCGGAATACACACCAGACATTTTACGGTAATCCTCTACAATAGAAAGGTACACGGTTTTTTGCCACTCATCTGGATTGGTATAACCAGAGAAAGAGTATTGTGCTTCACAACACCAAGAAAAAATTAAAAATGCTATAAGACATCGTAGTTGCATAAAACGAATCTACACAATTTTATAAAATTCTAACAGCTTCGTTTTAATAAGTGTAACAATTTTAACAAGATAGCGTCCTACAAGTACATCAAATCATCAAACGAAATTATGAGTGTCTGGCGTGTTATTTTAGCTATTATTTTCCCACCTTTAGCTGTTGTAGATAAGGGTTGTGGATCTTTTCTTATTACCTTTATATTGTTCTTCTGTGGGTGGGTTCCTGGAGTTATCGCAGCTTTGGTAATTCTCAATAATCCTGAACGATAAATCCGTATCTTTGTGCTTTAATAAATCAAATTAAAGTTCATGAAAAAAGTATTTCTACTTATCGTTTTTGCTTGTTTTCTAGCAAGTTGTAATGTTACAGAGTCTATTGTTTTTAATCAAGATGGTTCAGGTCAGTTTTTGGCTACCTATGAAATGGGTGATGCTATGAAAGCTATGACCAAAGCAATGGGTGGTGAAGAAAACAACGAGAAAAAAGAAGGAGGCGAAATTATGGATACCACTATAGTATTTGCAGACATCATGGAAACCTACAAAGATAGTGTAGCGGCTTTGCCAGAAGAAAAGCGATTAGCTATGGAGGCTGTAAAAGATATGTATATGAAAATGCATATTAATGAAGACGAAGGAGTAATGAATTTTGGTATGGGAATGGATTTTGAGTCTATTGATGAGCTTAAAGATATGAATGAGAAGTTTAAGAAAATACAAAGCTTAAACGCGCAAGGTGATCAAGTAGGCGAAATGAAAGACAACTCGCCATTAGGTAAGTTTATGGGTAATGAAAAAAGCAATGTAGCTTACACCTTTACCGATGGTGGCTTTTCTAGAACTACAACTATAAAACTATCAGATGAAGAAACAGATGAGGCTATAGACGAGCTTTTTGATGAAACCGATGAGAGTAACCAACAGTTTTTAGAATATTTTGAAGGCTCTTTTTACAATGTAAAATTAACCTTTCCTAAAGCAGTAAAATCTATTGATGTTGAAGGTGCTGAATTCTCTGATGATAGAAAAACAGTAACTTACAAAACCAATTGGGTAGAGTATCTTAAAAACCCAAAGTTACTAGATGTGAACGTGAAATTTGTTGATGAATAAAACTGTAAAACTTCAAGATTTAGGCTT
>JASBSE010000485.1 GCA_030149115.1 Winogradskyella sp.
GAAAATGGTTATCAAAATTTCTAGAGTCAATGCTTCATCAAGTGTTCCTAATGTTTCCTGTATGAGTTCGGTTCTATCATAAAAAGGAACAATGGTCAACTGCGATGTCCTTCCATCGCTCAGAGTTTTAGAAGGTAAGCCCGAACTTAGTTCATTTATTTTCTCCTTAACATTATTAATAACCGCCATAGGGTTAGCGCCATAACGGGCTACTACAACACCACCAACAACTTCAGCACCTTCCTTATCTAAAAGCCCTCTTCTTGTCGCAGGGCCGTGAGAGACGTTGGCAATATCCTTTAAGCGTATAGAGGTAAAATCTTCTGAAGTAACTACTGCATTCTCCAGGTCTGAAATAGACTTAACATACCCTAAACCACGGATTAGATATTCAGCCTGATTGATTTCTAAGGTCTGGGCGCCTACATCTTGATTACTTTGTTTAACTGCTTTAACAACCTCATTTAAGCCAATTTTATACTGTTTCATCAACTCTGGGTTGACATCTACTTGGTATTCTAAAACGTAACCACCAATAGAGGCTACTTCTGAAACACCACTCGCCGAGGACAATGCATATTTCACGTAAAAATCTTGAATACTACGAAGTTCCTGTAAATCCCAACCACCAGTCACATTTCCATTTTCATCGCGGCCTTCCAAAGTATACCAGTAAATCTGCCCTAGACCTGTAGCATCTGGACCTAGTGCGGGATTTACTCCGTCGGGCAATAATCCAGCAGGTAACGAATTTAATTTTTCGAGAATACGGCTTCGACTCCAATAGAATTCTATGTCCTCTTCAAAAATGATGTAAATGCTGGAAAAACCGAACATTGAAGAACTCCGTATGGTCTTTACCCCAGGAATACCAAGAAGTGAAGTGGTAAGCGGATAGGTTATTTGGTCTTCAATATCTTGTGGCGAACGCCCATCCCATTTAGTAAATACAATTTGTTGGTTTTCCCCAATATCAGGAATGGCATCCACCGCTACAGGATTGCGTGGTAAGGAACCGGTATTCCATTCAAAAGGTGCGTTTACAACTCCCCAAGCCACGAATAAGGCTAGTAACAGAACCGCTACTAGTTTATTTTCTATTAAGAATTTGATGCTTTTATTTAGCATATAAATGATTTTTAAGTAATTATAATTTTGTTGTCTAAAACAAAAACCAAACAGCTTAGTCCATACAATTTAATGTTGGACTACAGTACTAATTACTTAAAAATCAAATAAGGAAAGTTTGGTCTAAAACTTGAACATCCCTGACCAAGGGAGGCGGAGAATAATCCGTGAAAGTAGGTTTTTCTGTTTGTTGTTCTGCAAACAGATTTACATAGGTGTAAATAAATGTAGCAACTAATTTCTGTTGCTCTTTATTTAATTTATCAAAAGAAAGTTTTAAGTTATCTTGACCATCAACAACTAATTGCTCGTTACTGCAACAGTCTTTTTTAGCCAAACTGCATTCCGAAGAATCAGTTTTTTGTTGGGTTTCCATACCACAGGTATCTACAGCACCGAACATTGAAGTATCCACTAAAACATCCCCACAATAATGACTTTCAATTGTGAAAGACAATGTAGATAGGAACACTAAAAGTGCCATACAAAAGGATACTATTTTATAAAAAACCTTCTTCATTTGTTCTGCAAAGCTACAAAAATTTTAACATTTTAATTTTGTTTAACATAAATTTAGATTATTTACTTGAGTAAAACATCAATCCTTTTTACCTGATTGACTTAATGAAATAATATAATTTACAAGGTTTTTAATCTCCAATGGCGGGTTGCCGTGGTCAAAGTTAGTAGACGTGTATTCATTCTCGTTTTTAATCACTTTCAATTTTGCAATGGCAGCACCATCAATTTCCCTTCTCTTAGATGGAGCCTTAAATAAGGAAAGATTTTCAAGCTCTACTTTTTTAACCAAACCAACTAATTTTTCCCATTGCTTTTCATCTATATCAACAGTAACATCTTTACTTTCATTTCTGTTCTCCTGAAAAAAAAGTATACCTTTTTCAACTTTAATTCTTTGATAAAACCCTCTAGAAGACGCTTCATATTCAAAAGAAAGTTCAGATATTCTCTCTTGAGAAAACATTGACTGTACAATTGTAATTGCCAATATCGTAATCAGTATCTTCTTCATAACTAAGTGTTTAATTCTACAAACATATCAATCTCTATTTTACTGAAATATGACAAAAGTCATTATTCTGTTTAATCTTTAGATTTATATTTGTATGAATGGAATTTTGCATAACATTCATAAAATATTAATAATGAGCGTATTGAAAGCAAAACTTATTTTACTTAAATGTTAAACAAAATTTCTTAACTTTACCAGGTGAAAACATTTTTTACAAAAATATTATCCTTCTTTTTGGCAGCATTTATATTACTGTCAACTTCTTCCTTTACGGTGAATATGCATTTTTGCTGTGATAAATTAGTGGATATGGCATTCTTCAGTAAAGCTGAAGCTTGTAAGGATAAGGTTCAAAAGGAAGATAATCCTTTTAAAAAATGTACATCATTACAAGAAAAGGATTGTTGCGACAATCAAACTATCCTAAAAGAAGCTAATGATACCTTCAAAAAATCAACTACGGTTTTAGAGGTCGAAAATTTGGTTTTCTTAAAATCATTTATTTATTCCTACATCAACCTTTTTGAAGGACTAGATAAAAACACAGTTCCTTCCGAAGCCTATAGGCCGCCCTTATTGTCCAAGGATATACATACGCTTTACGAGATTTATTTAATTTGATTTTCTACATCGCAGTAAAAGCCCTTTTTACTGCTCAATTAGTTGTAGCCAGCGCATAAGCATTGGCTATAAACAGTTGTACCCTATTCCCTACAGCCTTATTTACACATTACCCTGTAAACAGACAATTACAGGATAAGCTATTGAGCAAAAGTTCAATACAATACCTTATTAATATGACACAACCAAAAGAATTTTGGGTTAAAAATATGGTGTGCAGTCGTTGCTTAAAAGTAATAAAGCAAGAACTACAAGAACTAGGAATAATCGTCCTTTCCTTAGAACTAGGAAAGCTTTTAGTAGAAGCACCCGGGATAAGCGATGCGCAAATTAACCAAGACGTAACCAAAGTGCTGCACGCAAATGGTTTTGAGATTGTAAAAAGTGAAGAAGATATGCTAGTTGAAAGAATAAAAATTATTCTAATCGAACAACTTGATGAATTGCCATTAATGCTAAAGGTCAAGACTTCTGAACATTTATCATCAACCCTTCACCGAGATTACAAGGCATTGAGCAAACTGTTCTCATCTAAGGAAAAGACCACCATTGAAAAGTACTTTATAAAATTAAAAATTGAAAAAGTCAAGGAACTCATACAGCTTAAACAGCATTCCTTCTCTGATATAGGGTACTTATTGGATTACAGCAGTGTAAATCACTTATCTAGACAA
>JASBSE010000574.1 GCA_030149115.1 Winogradskyella sp.
GAATAAACCTCACAGTAGTCATATAAAAAACTTAAATTGACTTCTTGTTAATTTAAGTTTTTTTATATTTGAGAAAATGCACTAACCTAGGATTAATAGTAGCAGTTGAATGAGCTTATTTCGTAAACTCTTCGGAAAAAAGTCAGATCAGTCCGAAGAACAAATACCAAATCAAGAGCGAGGCAAATATATGCCTGAAATTAAGTTGCCTGCCGATGAACGTTTTACAATAAACTTCAAGGCAAATGGCGGTAAGTTCTTGTATTGCGAAAACATGAATGAAGTAAAGCAAAGCTTTAATGCTATTTTAGAAGAAAATCATTGGCATAAAGACAAAGTTTTTGTTATTGATGAGCGCTTACTCGATTTATTTAAAGATTTCAATCTCAATAGTACTAACAAAGTATCCGAAAGCAAATACTTCTTGTCAACTTGCGAATATTTAATCTCTGACGATGGGTCCCTACTGATTTCATCAAATCAAATTGCTGAGAAGAAACTTCAAGAATTGCCAGAACATTTTATAATCTACGCTACAACAAGTCAATTTGCAGAAAATATAGGTGATGGATTAAAAGGTATTAAGGCTAAGAGTAAATCTAAGATTCCAACAAACATTACCACGATAAAGCATTTTAAAACTGCTGATGACAAAGATTTTCTCACCTATGGAAGTAGTTCAAAAAATCTATACCTACTTCTCTTAGAAGATTTGTAATGAAAGAATTTTATATAAGAGCCATCTCTGGCGTTATCTACGTTTTATTGCTTATCGGATCTTTGTACATGCAAAATACGCTTACTGCGTTGCTTGTATTATTTGGAATTTTGAGTTTAGCAGAGTTTAGTAAACTTATCAATCTAAAATCTATTGCCCAGTATATCATTTTCATCTTACTTTTTGGAGGATTTTGGTACTTATGTATCAGGAATAAAAATATAACAGGTGGTGATGAAGCTATTCAGATTGTTTTGGTAACCACCATATTTGTTAACTTAATTCTTATAAAGGATCTATTTACAACCAAACGAATTCCTATTTTCAGTTCAAAGAATTTTATTCTAACTACGTTCTATTTAACTAGCGGTTTTATTTTTATGCTTCTTATAGCTAATTACGAAAATGTGTTTACTCCACTATTACTATTAGGTAGCTTTATACTTATTTGGGTTAATGACAGCGCCGCCTATTTAGTGGGTAAAAATTTCGGAAAACAAAAACTTTTCCCTAGTATATCACCAAAAAAAACTGTTGAAGGTTTTCTGGGCGGATTATTTTTTGCCTGTATTTCTAGTTATTTTATTGCTAAGCATACAGAAACTTTAGGCTTTACAAGCTGGTTAATAATGGCCATAATAGTCAGTGTTTTGGGTACTTTAGGAGATTTAATCGAATCAAAATTTAAGCGACAAGCAAGCGTTAAAGATAGCGGAGTGATAATGCCTGGTCATGGAGGGCTTTTAGACCGACTAGATAGTATTATCTTTGCTTCACCATTTATATATTTGTTTTTAAGAATACTAAGCTATGTTTCATAAAGAAGGTCACAAAATAATA
>JASBSE010000575.1 GCA_030149115.1 Winogradskyella sp.
GATTATTTTGAATCATTAGATGGTAAAATCTTAAATAAGATAAAGGAAAAGCCTGTAATAAAACTAAATACAAGAAAAGTGTTTTATTATGTTACTGGTATTGCAGCTTCTCTATTATTAATGGTCTCAATTTTCATGAATGGTGATGATAAAACGCAAGAGCTGTCTGCAGAAATGGTTGAAACGTATTTTAAAAATAGTGATTTAGACAGTTATGAACTAGCAGAGTTGTTGGTTAATGCAGATATTCTTGAAGAAGATTTTACTTTAATCGAAACAGAATACAAGGAAGAAAATTTAGAATCATATCTTTTAGAAAACACAGATATTGAAACAATTTTACAACAATAAAAACATTATAATGAAACATCCATGATTAATCTTAAATCACACAGCGAAAATGATTATAGGATGTTCCATGTGACCATTGAAAAAAATAAATATTAACACATGAAACGATTAATCCCAATACTAATTTTACTTATAAGCTTCTCTGGTTTTGCACAACGAGGTGGTGAAATTCAAGAAAAAATAAAAGCTCAAAAAATAGCTTTCATTACTGATAAATTAGAATTAACCTCGGAAGAAGCACAACAATTTTGGCCAATTTATAATGAATTTGAAGCTAAAGTAGAAAAGATTAAATCTGAAGATTTAAGACCCTTAAAAAGAGAAATGCGTCAAGGAAATGTCAGTGATAAACGTGCTGGTGAAATCTTAGAAAAACTTCTTGAAGCAGAAACAGAAATGCATAACGCTAAATTAGAGCTTGTAGAAGACTTAAAAACGGTTATATCTGCTAAAAAAATAATTATGCTTAAAGTGGCAGAAGACCAATTTAATCAGAAACTTTTAGATAGATTAAAAGAGTTTAGAGAACGTAGACAAAACAGACGAAACTAATTAAAAGAGACCATAGCGTCTCTTTTTTATTCTCTAAAAGTCAGTTTACTAATACGTCCCTTACCAGCAGCATAAGCTACAGAATCATTCAAGAACCTTATCGTATAAAAACCTTCGTCACTTAAATGCTTCCATGTTTC
>JASBSE010000504.1 GCA_030149115.1 Winogradskyella sp.
GGCTAATTTAGGAACATACTTTTGTTTTTGTTCTTCGGTTCCGTAAAGCGTAATTGGCATAGTACCAATACCTGTATGAGCACCAAAAGCAGTACTGAAAGATCCTGTTCCTGAAGAGATATAATCACAAGTAAGACATGTTGAAACAAATCCCATTCCTAATCCTCCATATGCTTCGGGTACAGCAACACCTAAGAAGCCAAGTTCACCTGCTTTGCGCATTACTTCTTCGGTAAGTGCATAGTCTTTAGCTTCAAATCTTGCTTTGTGAGCAATAATTTCACGGTCATTAAATTCCATAACCGCTTCTTTCATCATTTGTTGTTCTTCTGAAAAATCTTCAGGTGTGAAAACATCTTCACAATTTGTTTCTTTTACTAAGAATTGACCTCCACGAAGGATATCTTTTTCTATTTCTGCCATATTTTTTATAGTTTTTAATAATGAGTACTGAGAGTTTTTTCTCATTACTCAAATCCTAGATCTTAATTATGTTTAGTTTAAAAATTCAAAAATTCCAGCTGCACCTTGACCAGTACCAACGCACATTGTTACCATACCATATTTGTTTTTCATGTTACGCTTACGCATTTCATCAAATAATTGGACTGAAAGTTTTGCTCCTGTACATCCAAGTGGGTGTCCCAGTGCTATTGCGCCTCCATTAACATTTACAATATCTTGGTTGAGTTCTAACTCTCGCATTACAGCTAAAGATTGAGATGCAAAAGCTTCATTAAGTTCAATTAGCTCAATATCTTTTTGAGATAAACCACCTTGCTTTAATGCTTTAGGAATAGCAGCTACAGGACCAATACCCATAATTCTTGGTGGTACACCTGCTGCTGCATAACTTACTAAACGCGCAACTGGTTCTAAGTTTAATTCTTTAACCATGGCTTCACTCATTACTAGTACAAACGCAGCACCATCGCTGGTTTGAGATGAGTTTCCGGCAGTGACTGAACCACCTTGAGCAAATACAGGTCTTAATTTTGCTAGTGCTTCTTTACTAGTGCCTTTTCTTGGACCTTCGTCTTTTGAAACGGTGTATTTGCGTGTTGCTTTTTTACCGTTATTGTCAACGTAAGTTTCTTCTACTTCAATAGGCACTATTTGATCTTGAAATTTGTTTTCTTCAAGAGCTTTTAAAGCTTTCATATGTGAGTGGTAAGCAAACTCATCTTGATCTTCTCTAGAGACGTTATATTTGTTTGCAACAGCTTCTGCTGTGTTACCCATTCCCCAATAATAATCTTCGTGACCAGCATTTACGATATCGTAGTTTAATTCTGGCTTAAAACCTGTCATAGGAACTGAGCTCATACTTTCTGCACCACCAGCAATAATACAATCTGCCATGCCAGCTTGAATTTTGGCAACAGCCATAGCAATGGTCTCTAATCCTGAAGAGCAGAATCTGTTAACCGTTACACCTGG
>JASBSE010000513.1 GCA_030149115.1 Winogradskyella sp.
AAAATTCTTAAAATAATTTTTAATTATTTAAAATTCAAAAAGCATTAATAAAATCTATATTAAAATAATTTTAAAAAATAATTAGACTTATTATTGATTCTATAATTTATTAACTTTAAACTGTTAAAATTATAATCAAAAACTAAAATAATGGACAATAACAACACAGACACATTTGAGCTTAATGAAAGTGATGCAAACAAATGCCCTTTCTTAAGTGGTAAGCAAACAACTGTCGGAGGAGGCGGTGTTAAGAATAGAGATTGGTGGCCAAACGAACTAAAGCTTAATATTTTAAGACAACATGCTACTAAATCTAATCCACTCGGTGAAGATTTTGATTATGCTAAGGCATTTAATAGTCTCAATTATGACGAGTTAAAACAAGACTTAACAAAGTTAATGACAGATTCACAAGATTGGTGGCCTGCAGATTATGGACATTATGGTGGTTTTATGATTCGTATGGCATGGCATAGTGCTGGTACGTATAGAGTTGGTGATGGACGAGGTGGTGCAGGTACAGGTAACCAACGTTTTGCGCCAATTAATAGCTGGCCAGATAATGGTAACTTAGATAAAGCAAGATTGTTATTGTGGCCGATAAAAAAGAAGTACGGAAATAAAATTTCTTGGGCAGATTTAATGATTTTGGCTGGTAATGTAGCTTTAGAATCTATGGGCTTCCCAACATTTGGTTTTGCAGGTGGTAGAGAAGATATATGGGAGCCAGAGCAAGATGTATATTGGGGAAGCGAAACAGAATGGGGTGCAAACGAAGAACGTTATGGCAACAGCGATAATTATGCTGAACGTGACTTAGAAGACCCTCTAGCTGCGGTAATGATGGGGTGGATATACGTAAACCCTGAAGGTCCAGATGGTAAGCCAGATCCGATGGGTTCTGCTCATGATGTTAGAGAAACGTTTGGACGTATGGCTATGAATGATGAAGAAACTGTAGCCTTAGTTGCAGGTGGCCATACTTTTGGTAAGGCGCATGGAGCAGCAGACCCTGGAAAATATGTTGGTGCTGAACCACATGGTGCACCAATGGCAGAAATGAGTACTGGTTGGAAGAACACTTATAAGAGTGGTGTATTAGATGATACCATTACAAGTGGTATTGAAGGAGCCTGGACACCTAACCCAACAAAGTGGGATGCCGATTATTTTGATGTGCTATTGAATTACGATTGGGAATTAACTAAGAGTCCAGCAGGCGCTCATCAGTGGACACCAACAGCAGAATCTAAAGCGCGTATGGCACCAAAAGCTGGTGACCCAAATGGAAAGCAAGCTTTAATGATGACTACGGCAGATATCGCATTAAAGACAGATCCAGAGTACTTAAAAATTTCTCAAAAGTTTCATAAAGATTTTAAAGCTTTTGAAGATGCTTTTGCGCGTGCTTGGTACAAATTAACACATAGAGACTTAGGTCCGAAAGACCGTTATTTAGGTCCAGAAGTGCCAAAAGAAGATCTAATTTGGCAAGATCCAATTCCAAAAGTAGACTACACTTTAAGTGATTCTGATATCGAATCATTAAAGAAAATGATTTTAGCTTCAGGATTAACTATACCTGAGTTGGTAAGAACTGCTTGGGCATCGGCTTCAACATATAGAGATTCTGATAAGCGTGGTGGTGCAAATGGAGCACGTTTAAGATTAGAGCCACAAAGAAGTTGGAAAGTGAATAATCCTGAAGAATTGGATAAGGTATTTAATGTACTTGAAGGTATTAAGAAAGAGTTTAGTGGTACAATTTCTATGGCAGATTTAATTGTTTTAGCTGGTAATGCTGCAATTGAAGAAGCTGCTAGTAATGCAGGTCATAATATAACAATACCATTTGCTCAAGGTAGAGGGGATGCTACACAAGAACAAACAGATATTGAGCAATTCAATTATTTAAAGCCGCTTGGAGATGGATTCAGAAACTATATGAACCCGAATCTTAAAGTAAAAGCAGAAGATTTATTAATTGATAAAGCAAACTTAATGGCACTTTCAATACCGGAAATGACCGTTCTTGTTGGAGGTATGCGTGTGTTAGGAGCTAACTATGATAGTTCAAAACATGGTGTGTTTACTGATAATGTAGGTCATTTAACTAATGATTTCTTTAAAAACCTTGTAGATATGACTTATACTTGGAGTGCAACATCAGAAGATGAAACACACTTTGAGGGCAGAGACCGTAGAACAGGTGAAGTGAAATTCACAGGAACTCGCGCAGACCTAATATTTGGTTCCAATACAGAATTAAGAGCAGTTTGTGAAGTTTATGCGGCTGATGATGCAGAAGATAAATTTGTAAACGACTTTATTGCAACTTGGACTAAAGTGATGAATGCTGATAGATTTGATTTAAAATAATAATTGGTTAATAGCAAAATCAACTCAATGAAGGAATGTGTTAATTTTTACACGTTCCTTTTTTTTAATGAAATATAGAATGAACGAAAACGAACTTTTCTTTAGAACAATACAAACGGGTAACATTAAAAATTTAAGACTTCAGTTAGAGAGAAATCCTAATTTAGCTAATATTAAAGATGGAAGAGGATTTACTCCTTTAATTTTTGCGACTTATTTTGGTCAAGCAGATATCGCGAAATTATTAATTGAAAAAGGGGCAGATTTAAACGCTAAAGATGCATCGGGAAATACAGCTCTTATAGGAGTTAGTTTTAAGGGTAATAAAGATTTAGTAAAAATGCTATTATTAAATAATGCAGGTGTAGACTTACAAAATAATAAAGGAACTACGGCTTTAATGTTTGCTACGCAATACAACCAGAAGGATATTGTTGAAACTTTATTAAAACATAGTGCAGATAAAACTCTTGAAGATACAGAAGGGAAAAAAGCAATTGATTATGCTGAAGAGAAAAACTTAAGAGAGCTAATTGAGCTACTAAAATAAAAGCAAAAAACCACTTCTAAATATGAAGTGGTTTTTTTATTCTTCTTTTTCAATTAGTGCTATTACTTATCAATAGATCCAAGAACACGAGACATAAATGTATTTAAAGCTTCCTTTTTTGGTGCGCCGTCTTTCACCATTTTATGTACTTCAATTGCTCCGTACATATTAGAAATTAATTCACCTATAACGTCTAACTCTTCATCCTTTAAAGAAGGAACTTCCGTTAGATTTTCTAAGGTTTCAATAGTCTCTACTACATAGTCTTCATCGTTATCTTCGATAAATTGAGTTAATTGTTTTATTACAGGTAATTTCATATTTAAATTACTTCAGAAACAAGTTCTTTTAAAACATCAAACTTGTTTGTTTGTACTTGGTTTTTGAACTCACCATTTTTGAAAGTAGCAAACGTAGGTAAATTATCTACAGTTGCTAATTTTCTACTTTCAGGAAATTTTTCGGCGTCAGCGATAACAAATTTTATGTTTTCGTTTTCTGTTGCTAATTTCTTGAACTTTGGTTTCATTATACGACAGTTTCCGCACCATGTTGCCGAATATTGTACAACAACAGTATCATTGTCAGAAACTAAACTTTGTAAATTGTCTTGATCTAATTCTTGAATCATAACCAATAATTAGTTTAAGTGTGCTTTTAAATACTCTTTTGTACCTTGAGCATTAGCTTGCATTGCTTCTTTTCCTTCTTCCCAGTTTGCAGGACAAACTTCTCCTTTTTCTTGTACGTGCGTTAAAGCATCTATAATTCTTAAGTACTCATTTACATTTCTACCAAGAGGCATGTTGTTAATGCTTTCGTGTTGTACAACACCTTCTTCATCAATAATGTAAGTAGCTCTGTAAGTTACGTTGTCCCCATCTACAGTTACAACTCCAGTTTCTTCGTTGTAAGTTTCGTTAGAGATATCTAAAATACCAAGAGTAGAAGCTAGGTTTCTGTTAGAGTCTGCTAAAAGTGGGTAAGTAACACCTTCAATTCCACCATTATCTTTTGCAGTACTTAACCATGCAAAGTGAACTTCTGCAGTATCACAAGATGCACCAATAACAATTGTATTACGTTTTTCAAACTCACCTAAAGCAGCTTGAAAAGCATGTAATTCTGTTGGGCAAACAAAAGTAAAATCTTTTGGATACCAGAATAATACTACCTTTTTGTTATTGTTTTTTGCTTCTTCAAGAACGTTAAGCTTAAAAGTGTCGCCCATTTCGTTCATTGCGTTTACGTTTAAATCTGGGAATTGTTTTCCTACAAATGCCATTGTATATTTTTTATTTATTAATGATTTACCACAAAAGTACCCAATAGCTAAGTATGTTTTTATAGCAATTATTTATTATAAATCAATGGAATTATAGTGTAAGTATATGGCCTCAAAAAAGCACCTTTAAATTTATGATAATGATAAAATAGAGTGGCATAAAATACGAACCTATTAAAATAGGCCGATTTTACTTGAAAAATAAATTTTTACTTTTTCAATAAATATTTAATCTTAATTCTGAATGCAGCAAAAAGTAATGTTGTAAATGGACTGAGCCAATTAAAAATAGCATAGAAGAAATATTCACTGACACCAACACCCAAAACGCCACTTTGATAAGCACCGCAAGTATTCCAAGGAATCAAAACAGAGGTTACTGTACCAGAATCTTCTAAAGTTCTACTGAGGTTTTCTGGTGCAAGACCTTTATCTTCATAAGCTTTTTTAAACATTTTACCAGGAATAACTATTGCTAAATATTGGTCAGAAGCAATAGCGTTGAGACCAAGACAGCTTAATACGGTACTGGCAAAAAGCCCAAATATAGTTGATGCTACAGATAAAAGTGCTGTTGTTATTCTGGCTAATGCTCCAATACCATCCATAACTCCACCAAAAACCATGGCACAAGTAATCAGAAAGATTGTCCAAAGCATGCCAGCCATACCACCAGAGCTAAATAATTTTTTTAATCTTTTTATAGTTATTAACTTCTCTAAATTTTCAGCCTTATTTGTAATTGTATTAGTGTCTTTATAGTTAGACGAAAAAAACGTTTCTAAGGACTGTAGAGTAAAAACACCTTCTAGGTCATTATCCGAAAATAAATTTTGTAGTTTACCATCCTCATCAATTTTCTTTAAATCCTCATCTGTAAAAACATCTAGATATTCTTTGTTATCAATTTCAATATTGGTATCAGTTAAAATAGAGTTGACTACTGTATTAGATGAAGAATCGGATAATTTATTTGTTAAATCTGATTGAAAAATAAAGGCAAATACAGCTGCTAATAGAACTCCAGAGCCTAAGGCAATTAAAGGTTTTGTTTTTAGTAAAATAAGTCCAATTACAGCCAGAGGAACTAAAAACAACCATGGAGTAATATTGAAATATTTATCAATCTGTTCAAGTATAAAAGTTGTGTCCGAACTTCCACTAGGATCAATATAAGCGCCAATAACTCCGAAAACTATTAAAGTTATTAAGATTGTAGGAACAGTAGTAATTGTCATATACTTAATGTGGGTAAATAAATCTGTTCCCGCCATAGCTGGCGCTAAATTAGTGGTGTCACTAAGGGGTGACATTTTATCTCCGAAGTACGCACCTGAGATTACAGCTCCAGCAATCATTCCAGGATTAATGCCTAAAGCTGTTCCAATACCAATTAAAGCAATACCAACAGTTGCGGAAGTGGTCCATGAGCTTCCGGTAGCAATAGAAATAATTGCGGAAATTATTACAGAAGCAGGAAGAAATACTTCTGGACTCAAAACTTGTAAACCATAATATACCATGGCTGGAATAACACCACTTACCAACCAAGTACCAGCTAAGGCACCAACTAATAATAATATTAAAACAGGAACAAAAACACTTTTTAAATTTTCCCAAACTTCTTTAATCATTAAAGTAATGGGTACTTTATTAAATAACCCATCAATTAGTGCAACACCAGCTCCAATAAGTAATATTATTTGATTGGTATATGTACCAAACAATTCCTGACCATCAACAAAAAAGATATTATAAGCCAGCAATCCCATTAAAATTACAACAGGAATAAAAGCTTCAAAAAGATTAAGTTGTTTATTCTCAATTATTCTTTGATCGTTTATATCAATTTTTGATAAGTCTTCGTCTTGCATATGTATTAGTTTAGTTCCGTAATGTTACGATTTTGTTAAGCGATTTGCAAATGTTACGATTAGCATACTCTTCTTTTATCAATACTATTTGTTGTTAGAACTATTTGATAGAAAACTTTCTGATTAGGTTTGGTCTAATAAGAACTTGATTGAAGGTTACAATGAAATGATTTATAACCATTTAACAATTTTTTTAGTCCGTTTGTATATTTTTTTATGGTTTACGCACATGATAAGCTAGTTTGGCTTAACTAACCTTAAAAATTCTCTAATGAAAAAGGTAATTTTACTTTTTACGTTTTTATTTTCTATTATTTCGTTTTCTCAAGTTGGTATTGGTACAACAACACCTGATACTTCATCAGTATTAGATATCTCTGCCACTGATAAGGGTATTTTAGTGCCTAGAGTTTCTCTAGGGAATGTTACTGATACGATGATTGATGGTATTAATACAGCTGCTACAGGGCTACTTGTTTATAATACAAATGCTTCAGTAACTGGTGGGAGCGGAGTAGGTTTTTACATGTTTAATGGTTTGGCATGGGAAAGATTGACAACAACTTCTGATGCTGTTGGTGATGATTTGGGAAATCACATCGCAACGACTTCATTAAACATGAACAACAATATAATTTTAAACGTTCAAAGATTATCAACAGTTGGTGTTAGTGACTATGATAAATTAAGATTATATAATTCTAGTTATTATACAATAGGAATGCATTCTGCTATGACCTATGGTTTTTTAAATGATTGGGCAACTACATTTACAATGAATACTGATGATGATAGAGGATGGGTTTTTAGAGATGTTTCTGATGCACAAAGTGATGGTGCCATGTCACTTACTACTAATGGGAGAATGACTCTAAAAAACTATTTGAGTATTCCAAATACAGCAGATGCTACAAATATAGCTAATTCTGGTGCATTTCAGGTTGGTGGTAGTTTACGAATAGATGGTGATGAAATAATTACGAACGCTAATACTCCATTAAATTTACAAGCTGATAATAATGGTGATTTGTATGTTGATGGTAACACTTTATCTGTAAATGCGGCAAATAATAGAGTAGGAGTTGGTGTTCTTGTACCTCAAGAAACACTTCATGTTGTGGGTGATATATTACTAACAGGTGGACCTAGAAATATAGAAATACAAGATGGCGATCAAAATATTCAACTAGATGATGCTAATCCAACATGGAACGGAGAAACTTATGGAGGTGTAACACGATTTTATGGTGATGGTACATTAGCAAACTCAAAGTTAGAAGCGGGAGGTTTAGAGTTGCAGAGGAGAATACAAATCCAAGGTGGAAACCCAGGGATTGGTAGAGTTTTAACTTCTGATGCAACAGGTAATGCGTCATGGCAAGACCCAAGTACTTTGGTTACTGGTGATATTTCGGGTGTTGTAGCTGGTAGTGGTTTAACAGGAGGAGGTTCAACAGGAACAGTAACTGTTACTGCAAATGCTAATAATGGACTGAATGTAGATAATACAGCTGATGCAGTGCAGTTAGGAGGTGCTTTAACTGAAAATACGACGATAACTCAGGGAGCTTTCAATATGATTTTTGATTTATCTAACACTGGAGATTTTTTAATTCAAGATAGCGGTGTTTCTCATTTTCAGGTTGCTAATAATGGAGTAACATACTTTGGAGATGATACATATTGGAGAGATGGTTCTACAGCAGGAACCAATTTAGCGGTTTTATTTGATGACGGTGATGATGGGAGGTTTTTGATTTATGAAGATGGAAACGCATCTGTAGACCTCGACGCTAATACCCAGTTTATATTTAATGAGCAAGGTTTAGACCGAAATTTTAGAATAGAAAGCGATTTGTCGCCTACCATGTTTTTTGTAGATGCTGGTTTAGATAATATCGGAATTAAAACCGGTACGACTCAAAGAAATCTTCATCTAAATATGGATAGATATACTGGTACAGGTGGTTATGGAGGTCTAGAATTAGAACAGTCATACACAGGTAATTCATGGGTGATGTACACATCACAATCTTCTGATAACTTAACATTTTACTATAATAATGTCTATATGGGATATATAGATAGTGCTACCGGAGTTTACACAGCAACTTCTGATCTCAGATTAAAGAAAAACATCATAGATTTAGAAGGGTCATTGAGTAAATTATTAGAATTAAAACCTAAATTATATCATTATAAAACCCAAGATAATAGTGATAGTAAAAATCCTGGTTTTATTGCCCAAGAGGTTAAGGAGGTTTTTCCCGAGCTAGTAAAGATTGTTCAGGATGATACAAAGGGCGATGGACTATCTGATTTACACACCTTAAGTTACTCCGAATTTGTGCCTTATATAGTTAAAGGTATGCAAGAACAACAAGAAATTATTGAAAATCAAAATAAAGAAATTGAAGCTCTAAAAAGACAATTAGAGCTTCAACAAAAATTATTAGAAAAAATTCAAAAGCAGATAGGAGATGATTAATCTCAATTAGGCTAATTCTTTTTCAAGGATGTTCAGCTCAATCATACAAGTCTTCATCATTTCGTATGTACGTTCAATATCAGCATCTAAACCAATTGAAAAACGAATAAGTCCATCGCTTAATCCCATTTCTAATTGTTCGTCCTCAGGTATTTCTGATGATGTAGAGCTTCCAGGAGCACTAAATAGTGTTTTATAGAAACCTAAACTAACGGCAAGATAACCTAAGTTACGCTCTTGCATTAACTCCATTAGCGCATTTGCTTTGTCTAGAGAACCTACGTCAATAGTTAGCATCCCACCAAAACCGTACTTATCATTCATCATAGATTTAAATAACTCATGAGACGGATGTGAGTCTAAACCAGGGTAAACGGTTTTAAGGCCATCTTTTTCAAACCTTTCAGCAAGATAACTTGCATTATGACTATGCTGTTGCATTCTAATATGAAGTGTTCTCAAGTTCTTTAGTACAGAAGCAGAACGAAGACTATCCATTGTAGAACCTAATAACATAGCAGCACCGTCATTTACGTTTCTTAATTGATCTATAAATTCTTGCGTACCACAGACAACTCCACCAACAGTATCTGAAGAACCGTTAATAAATTTTGTTAAACTATGAATTACCACATCTGCTCCTAAATTTGCAGGTGATACGGATAATGGCGAAAAGGTATTGTCTACAACTAGTTTTAAGTTGTATTTTTTTGCTAATTCTGCTAAACCTTTAATATCTGCAACTTCTAGCAATGGATTACTTACAGATTCGCAATACAGAACTTTAGTTTTTGATGTAATGGCAGCTTCTACAACGTCTAGTTTAGTAATGTTTACAAATGAAGTTGAAATGCCTAACCTTGGTGCAAAGTTTTTTAAGAAAGCATACGTTCCGCCGTATATTGTTCTACTACTTACAATATGTTCGCCGGCTTGGCATAATTGCATTAAAACAGGTGTAATGGCTCCCATTCCAGAGGCTGTTACTGTTGCTGTTTCTGT
>JASBSE010000517.1 GCA_030149115.1 Winogradskyella sp.
CGACTCCACCGAGTAGTAAATAAATTTAATGTCATTGCGAGGACGAAGGACGAAGCAATCTTTTTTATTTAACAGATTACTACGCTTCGCTCGCAATGACATTTTTACATTTTTCCTTTGCGTCTTTAGCGTCTTAGCGTAAAAAAAACTATTCAACTTTAACACGCACTCCCTCACTATGACTACTAAATTCAGGTGCATACATTGACTGAATTGTGCTAATACCATTACTCATATCTCCTGCATTATTTACGCGCAAATCATATTCAAACACATAAACGCCTTTAGGTAAATAATCCATAAAGAAGTTAGTCGCTGCATCTTTAGTGCTTTCGTAATAGCCTAAACCATCTTGCCATTTGTATTGTGATAATACGTTGATAGGTTCAAAACCTGCCGCACGCATATCTTTCAGGTGTACAAATTCCATGTCTCTATCTGAACGTAATTCAATACGAACACGAACCAAGTCACCAACATTCAATTTAGTGTTTTTAGTAATTTCTGAAATTTCTTCACCTTTATCAGTATTCGATTTTAAGAAGAGTTTTTTACTTAACTTTAATGGTGTCTCAGCTGAAGTAATCTTATCTAAATCTTCAAAATATTGCCAGTAAAGTGCTCCCCAAGCAATACCATCTCCCTTTTTAGAAATAGTAACATTGGCGTGTTCTGCTGTAATTTCTTCACCTGTCCACGATGTTTTATAGTAACCTGTACCAGCTTCAACTTTTACATTATCTAATGTTGAAGGGTTAATAATTTCGTTACCGACTTTTACATCAACCATTTTAGTGACGTCTAACCAAGAACTACCTTGAAGCAATAATGCATACACAGCTTCAGTAGTTGCTTTGGTAGTTTCCCATTTATTGGTTTGTTTGTTTTTTAGTAACCAGATTTTTAGGTTGTCAATGTCTTCAACATTCTTTGTTTCACTCTGAATAACAGTTCCAACTTCTGAAAAAGCTTCAACTAAAAGAGACTGTGTTTCAATTGGTGCTTGGTGCCAGTACCAAGAACTCGTGTTCGCTTTCCAGTACATACCTAATTCGTCTGAGTTAATGCTGTTTTCTTTTAGTGATTTTAAAATCTTTCCTGCTGTAG
>JASBSE010000522.1 GCA_030149115.1 Winogradskyella sp.
GCTAGATTTAAAACCATTGCCTTTATCAAACTTTACCCAATTGTTACCACTTATAAATATGCGTTTTATGTAGGTGTTTTTACTCTCAATTTCATCAGTAAATGGTAAAAGTGGTCTAAAATTAGTTGGAATTTTTACAACACCGTTTTTTGTTTTTATTTCCTTGTATTTTTTGTTAGGTAGAAGCTTACCTTCTTTATTGGTGTAGCCCATCACTTGAATAGACACAAAAAATCCATTTTTAGGAATGTAAATATCGTAGTCTTCAACACTCAGCTCATAGGAATCTCCATTTTTTTCTGTTGCTCTAAAAACAATGGTTTCATACGTAAGTACCTTACCAGGTTTACCATTGTCATTAGCATAAAATTGTACCTTAAATAAAGTTGAAAACTTCTTTTTATCGCTATTGGCTCGTTTTCGTTTGTTCCAATCTTTAGATTCTAATGCGATAGGAAACGTAACGCTAGTTAGCTTTTGATCTTGTTCTGAAAATTTAGAGAAATATACTGCAATCTCAGATTCTATTGTTGGTAGCCAGCAGTTGTAATAATCATCATCGAGATATGGTTTTAAAGTTTCTTCTTTAAATTTTCGATTGAGATTAGTGCTTAGCACTACTTCATCTAAAGCATCTACTTGAGGTTGTAACAACAATTCTTTTGGTAGATTTTCCGTAGCTATCTTGAGGTTTTTAAAACCAATGGCCGAAATATGTAGCGAGTCTACATCTGGATATAGTTTTTTTGTAAAATAAAAGACACCATCATCATCTGCAAAAATACCTTGGCCATTACCAAAAGATACGGTTGCATAACTTACAGGTGATTGTGAAATGCTATCTAAAACTTTGATTTGAGAAAAGCTTAGCTGGCAGAATAAGAGTAAGAGTAGGTATTTATACATTTTTTCTTTTTAATCAATTCCTAAATCATTCCTAATAGAATGTTCTAATTCAATCTCGGTTATTGGTATTCCCATGTTATCATGGATAATATTTGCAATAATCCTTTCAACCTCATATTTGTTGGTAATACGATTAATGTCAATAGTCTTTTTAAAATTAAGTGATATTATCCAGTCTATCAGTTGTCTAATTGTGCCTTTGGTGGTAGGAAGAGTTCTTTTAATGGTTTTAATTCCAAATAATTTAATGCGAGAATTTAGGCTAGCGTTGTAATCAAGTTTTGCTAATTTAGGTAAATTTAGACCAAGTTCAGATTGAAAAATAAGCCAGTTTGTATTTAGATCTTCTTTAGGAAATACGTCTCTTACAACAGTATCTGGAGTGATATTTTTATTAGAGAAATTTAATGTTGTTAATGTATTTCTAATTTTATAAAACATTATCTGTTTCAGACATTTTTCAGATGGGTTTTTTGCAATCAAATGATATACAGCATCAGCAAATTCTTGAACAGTATTTATTTTTTCCGCTTCTTTATCAGGAATTCTAATTCCAAAAAGCTTCTCAGCTGACATTACTAATTCTACAGAATCTAATCCCATTGACTTATCTCAATTTAATTATATAAATATACATCTTTAAAACAAAAAACGCTTCTTCCATATAACTAGGAAGAAGCGTTGATTGTCTGATTGATTGATGAGTGTTATTCCGAGTCTAAAGCTTTTTTGGTTTGGGTGTAGCCAACATATAGTCCTAGTCCTGCCATTAAGAAAATCATTGCAGGATAAACAGTACCATCGTTTAAACTTGTGTAAGTTTCTAAGATATGCGCAATAAATACGCCTAATCCTATGCCCATTAGTAAAAACGCTAAGTTTAAAACGATAACCTTCCAAGATGAGCCTGCGCGTTTACCAATGTTAAAGATACTGGCATCTGCTCCTTTTTCTATAAGCGCAAGACGCTCTTTGTTTCTAGTAGAAAAGTATAAGTATACCATTCCAAAAATTGCTGCAAAAAGACTGATTGGTATTAATATTTCTGCGTCCATAATGTTTGTTTTTTTAATTGATTAATTTTAAATGATTCTTAGCTTATGACGACAAGCTAAACTTTTAGGTTACACTTTTTGTAAAAAATATTTTTTTCAATCTAAATTGTAACCTAAAGAAACAAACTGTCGTCTTAACTATAAAAATGACCACCAACGACGAAAACATATTAATTGCAGCTATTAAAAATGGCGATACTAGGGCTTATGCGCAATTAGTAGATCGTTATAAGGACTTGGTGTATACATTAGCCTTGCGCATGTTAAAGCATAGAGAAGAGGCGGAGGAAGTGGCGCAAGATACGTTCATAAAGGTGTTTAAATCTTTGGATAAGTTTAAAGGAGATTCAAAATTCTCTACATGGATTTACAGAGTAGCTTATAATACCTGTTTAGATACTATTAAAAAGAATAAAAAACACCTAAGTAATGTTGCTATAGATGAGTTTACATTTAATAAATTAGATACTATCGATAATGCATTGGATAATATTATTAAAGAGGAAAAAAGTGATTTGATAAAGAAATGTATCAACAAATTACCCGAAGATAGTAGTGCCTTATTAACGTTATTTTATTTTGAAGAATTATCTTTAGAGGAAATAGCAAAAATTATAAATATTGAAGCCAATACGGCTAAAGTGAAGCTTTTTAGAGCCCGAAAAAAATTAGCCGTAATTTTAGAACAATATTTTCAACCTAAAACAGCTTGAAAGATGGAAAATGAAGATAAAAGAATAGAAGAATTAGTCGATAAGTTAATGGCTAATGATAGTTTAGAAAAAGCACCAGTAAATTTTACCAATGATGTAATGTCTAAAATAGAATTGCTTTCAGAAACTAAAACTATTGTTTATAAGCCATTAATTCCTAAATACGT
>JASBSE010000535.1 GCA_030149115.1 Winogradskyella sp.
AGATAAAACAAAACCTGTTTTTGACAGTCCCAACACTATAAATTTACACGGAGATCTTTTTAACGAAGATGCATTAATTTTTAAAGATTTAACATCGAGACGAGTGGCATTAAAACATAAACAAAACGGTGAAATTCTTAATGTCAAGTTTGAAGGTTTTCCTTTTTTGGGCATTTGGGCAAAACCTAATGCTCCTTACGTTTGTATTGAACCTTGGATTGGCATTGCTGATTCAGAAAGCAGCAATCAACAAATAAAAGACAAGGAAGGTATTGTGACCTTAGAACCGAAAAAATCATTCAAAGCAACGTATAGTATAACGCTTAATCGCAATTTGTTAAACTGATATAGATTATTAATAGTAGCTTTGCACAAAATCTATAGCTGTGACTTTTCAAGATTTAAATCTAAATACTCCTTTATACAATGCTATTGAAGACTTAGGATTCACAACTCCTACTCCAATACAATCTGAAGCATTTAATGTTGTCGCTTCTGGTAAAGATGTGGTTGGTATAGCGCAAACTGGTACTGGTAAGACCTTTGCTTATATGCTACCTATTTTACGTCATCTTAAATATTCAAGACAAGACAATCCAAGAGTTTTAGTTTTGGTACCAACACGCGAACTCGTAGTACAGGTTGTTAGCGAAATAGAAAAAATGTCTAAATACATTAATAACCGTGTTTTAGGTGTTTATGGAGGTACTAATATCAATACGCAAAAACAAGCTGTTGCGCAAGGTTTAGATATTATTGTGGCTACACCAGGACGTTTATACGACCTTGCAGTTAGCCGAGTTTTGCAACTTAAGTCTATTCAAAAATTAGTGATAGATGAAGTTGATGTGATGCTAGATTTAGGGTTTAGACATCAATTAATGAATATCTTTGATATTCTTCCAAAGCGTAGACAAAACATTATGTTCTCTGCAACGATGACCGCAGATGTTGATGAGTTGATAACAGATTTTTTTATTAATCCTACTAAAATTCAAATTGCAGTCTCTGGTACTCCGCTGGAAAATATTAAACAAGAACGTTACAATGTTCCTAATTTTCATACAAAAGTTAATTTACTAGAATACCTATTAAGTGATAAAGATGAGTTTTCTAGAGTTTTAATCTTTGTAGCCTACAAGAAAATGGCGGACCGATTGTTCGATAAATTAGAAGAGCTTTTCCCTGGTCAAAGCTGTGTTATTCACTCTAACAAAACACAGAACTATAGACTTAGAAGTATAGAACAGTTTAGTGAAGGTGAGCACAGATTATTGGTTGCCACAGATGTTATGGCAAGAGGATTAGATATTGATGATGTTACACACGTTATCAATTTTGACACACCAGATTATCCTGAAAACTATATGCACCGAATTGGTAGAACTGGTCGTGCAGAAAAACAAGGTCATGCGCTATTATTCTCTACCGAAAAAGAGCAAGAAGCCAGAGAACGTATTGAAGCTTTAATGCAACTAGAGATTGAAACTAAGGACATACCAAATGTTGTAGAAATCTCAACTGAACTTATTGAAGAAGAGCGACCTCAAATTAGAGAACGCAATAATCCCACAAAGCGTAGTACTGAAGATATACCTGGTCCTGCATTTCACGAAAAGAAGGAGAAGAACAAAAAGGTAAATTTAGGAGGTTCTTACAGACGCGAAATTTCTAAAAAGTACAAGAAGCCTAAAACACGAGGAGATAAAAATTATAACAAGCGTAACAAAAAGAAACGCTGATAAAAAAAGAAAACCTCTTCAAAAATTGAAGAGGTTTTCTATATACGTCAAGTACCGCAGGACCGCATTTTATATGAAATAAAATCTATAACCCTAACCTTATAGTTGATCCTGCACTTGTACTTGATTATCCATTAAATCGTTTATTGGTACTATTAACCTACCTTTTGAACCTTTTAATATCACTGATATACTTCTAACTTCATCTACTGTATAACTTTCGTTATTAAAAACTATTTTCTGCCCAACTTCAAACATTTTTCTTGCATAAAATGTATGCATAAGCTTAGATACAACACCTTTTGCTCCAAGACCAAATGCAATTGTAAAAGCCAAAAGAAAAGCTCCCAAAATCATGGTAATGTTGCTTGTAATTATTGTAGTATCTATACCTGCTTGATTTAAAGCTGTAATTGAAATAAATATTAACAATAAAAAGAAAACTATATGGCTAATCATTTTGCCTCCAGATAAATCCATAGATTCAAAAAATGATTTCAATCCATTTTTTACAAAATTGGCAAACAACAAACCCAATGTAAAAATGATTAAGGCTGCAAATAGCTGTGGTAAATATGATAACAATTCACTTATCTGATTGGAGATTATTTCTAATCCTAAAACATCAGACATCATTATTACCAGAATGATATACATTACCCATTTTACGAATTTTGACACAATCTTAATCGTATCAAAATTCAACTTTTTGCCTTCTATGATTTCAATATCATTCAGTCTGTCGTCTAATTTATTAGCCTTAGCTAATTTTAAAACTTTTCTTACAGCCTTTACAACAAGTTTTGTAACTATCCACCCTATAATTAAAATAGCTAGTGCAGCTAAAGCTTTAACTAAAAACGCTGAAACTTCTGGCCACATAGAAGATAATGACTGCATTGCCGAATTTTTAAAATCTGTTACTTTTTCCATACTTATAGTATAATGTTAGGGTTACTATATATTTAATTATTTTTTTCTGTTCTTACTTACAGTATCTATGATATAGCCTAAATTATACGAAAACAGTTCGGCTAATTCCATGAGCAATTTTGCCATAGCAATGTCGCTCATAACTTTGCTCTTTAGCTCTGCTGGTACCTCTTTTAAAGGCTGGTTTATTTGCTTAAATGGATTCTCCATCTTTCGTATAATTATCGTACTTATGTACGAGTTTTTCTTTTGCTCTTTTTAATCGCATTTTAACTGCGCTTTCCCCTATATCTAAAGCTTCAGATAATTCTTTTATCGTTAAGTTATCTTCATACTTTAGCAACAATATCATTTTTTCTTCAGGTGAAATCAACTCCATTACGCCTTTTAACTTATCTACTCGCATATTTTCAAACTCACGAGCAGAGTCAATTTCCTCACCTATATTTTGTATATCAATACTTTCTGAACTTACAGATTGTTTTTCAAACTTTTTTGCTGTATTTCTGGTTACATAATTTACACAATGATTATATGTAAACGCATATAGCCAAGTTGAAAATTTAGACTTACCCTTAAAGCTAGCTAATTTAACAAAGACTCTCAAAAATACATCTTGAGTTAGGTCTTTAGCTTCATCGACTCCATTTGCAAACCCGTAGCATTTATTATATACCATAGTGGCATATCTATCATAAAGCACCTCGAACAACATAGTGTCGTTGGTTTTTACGATTGCTTCCACAAGCGCTTCATCGGTTAGGCTATGAATTGCGTCTTCAGTCAATTTTGGTTGAAAATTCTATTTTAACTTGATTGGTTATACGTTTAAGACACAAAGCTTCTTAACAAGTCACAAAAATTTTAAAAAAAATTTTTACTCATTAATTTGATCTTCCATATCTCTAAGATGGTGCTCTAGAGCTAATGTTGAAATTTGAATTTCTCTTATTAATAATGCCAAAGAAAAAATAAGTAGTAACAATGCAAAACCAAAAATCCAAATTGCAGCATTGTGTTGATCTATATAAATTAAAAACATAGTTAAGACACATAGCAAAAGACTAGAAATACCTAAAATTTGCATCCATCGTGTAAGATTTAACCTTAGTCTTAAGTTATTAATCTGCCGCATTAACACAGCTTCCTTACGTTCTAAATATTTATCACTAAGATTTCTAATAATTGCCGCATAAGCTAAAAAGCGATTTGTGTATGCTAACATGATTAGAGAAATTGCAGAAAATAAAAGTGCCGGAGTTGTAAGCGTAAGTTCTTCCATATAAAAAACTTTTTACAAAATTACTGAATTTAATTTCTAGGCATAAAAAAAGCGAACTTAATAAGTTCGCTAGTATATAATTACTCTTCTAAGATTACTCTTTGTTTTGCAGCAACCATCTTAATATTAGAATACCTATTCTTGCAATTATAAAGGTAAACAAACCAAACGTTGCTGTTAATAATGATACTTTAAGTCCACCTGCAAAAATAGCCGGATTTGGATCTCCTAAGGCTTCTACAGAATCAAAAGCTGTAATCAATCCGATTACGGAGGCAAAAAAACCAATAACCAAACCCAATAGACTACTGTCTACGGTAAGATTGAGCATTTTACGAGCTTTGTTAGAATCCTTTTTTAAATTAATAAAACCTATTGTAAGCAAAGCTAGAGAAAGCAATAAGCAGATTAAGATGAGCGACATAAAAAGTGGTCCTCCTTCGTAAAAACGATCTGCGAATTGAACTGTTAAAGATAAAATTGTTGATTGCATAGTGTGTAAATTTAGTTATAGTTTTAAAACTGTTTGTTTTTTGATTGCATTTCAAAACTATAAACTACATCTTATCAATTTTTTATTTTGCGACGAATAACCTTTTTGGCATGTGATTTAACTAAATGCTAAATCCATTACTAAATCTGCTATTCGTCTACAAAATTCCTATCGCCTCTAAAAATATAGTATTATTGTAAGAGGTTATAGCTAAATGTCTTTAAAACGTTTTTTATTACACAAATGTCTTCAGATACTGCTGCATACTTTATTTTGGTTAGCAGTACTAATTTTCTACAGTTATTTCTTTAGTATAGGTAATACGAGTTTTAAAAATTCATTTTCGTTTAGCTTATTCTTAATGCCTATAACTATTGCTACTACTTATGTTTTTATTTATAAACTAATACCAGATTACCTCATTAGCAAACGTTACATAAGATTTGCTCTATATAGTATATACACCCTTATTATTTCTGCTTATTTAGTTGTGGCCAGTGTATTTTTTAGCTTAATTTATTTATCTGGTTTTGAGTATTCTGAAATGAATCCGGCAACAAAGAACATTATTTTAGTTCTTGGCGCTGTCTATCTCATTGTTTTTGTAATTAGTGCTTTTAAGCTTTTAAAATTAAATTTAAAACAAACCAAAATCACCAAAAAACTAGAAACCAAAATTCTAGAAACACAACTAAAACTAAAAGAGCAAGAATTAAACTATTTGAAAATGCAGATTCATCCTCATTTTCTTTTTAACACATTAAACACCATGTACGGTTCTGCATTAAAAAAGGCAGACGAAACGCCCGAAATGATTTTAAAATTGTCTAACCTATTAGACTATTTACTATATCAAGTCGATAAACCCTTTGTAAGTCTCGAAGACGAAATAAGTAATATTGAAGATTATATCTCTTTAGAAAAAATGCGATTTAACAACACATTAGCTATTACATTTTATAAAGACATTCAATCAAAAACTATTGATGTAGCACCAATGCTTTTTATTCCCTTTGTAGAAAACAGTTTTAAACATGGCACTTTAAAAGAAGGCGTTTTATCCATTGATCTCTCAGTAAAAGCTAATTCAGAAACCATTATTTTTAATATTAGTAACAGCAGCAGTAATCAAAAAACTCACAACGACGGCATTGGTCTACAAAACATTAAAAAACGATTAAATCTACTGTATCCCAATCGTTATAAGTTAGACATCACTCACAACGATTCTACATTTAAAGTTGACTTAGAATTGAACATAAAATCTAAACTAGCTCATGACTAAACCTATTTCTTGCATCATAGTTGACGACGAAAGCATGGCTAGAGATATTATAGCGACACATTTATCTCGCATAAAAAATATTGAAGTCGTAGCACAATGTAAAAATGCCATTGAAGCTTTCAATTTTATAAATAATAATGCTGTAGACCTTATTTTCCTAGATATTAATATGCCTGAAATATCAGGAATTGCCTTTGCAAAATCTATTAATAAAAACATCAAAATAATTTTTACCACAGCCTACAGAGATTATGCTGTAGAAGGTTTTGATCTTCAAGCAGTAGATTATTTATTAAAACCTATTCCTTTTGAAAGATTATTAAAAGCTGTGAATCGATATTTTGAAGTCAATGCTAAGCATTTAAAAAATGAATCTAGTCAATTAGATGACAATGATTTTATTTTTGTGAGGTCTGATAGACGCATGCTAAAAATCACCTTTAAAGACATTCTCTATATTGAAAGTTTAAGTGATTACATTAAAATTCATCTTACTGAAACATGTGTAGTTACCAGAGAAACTATAAGTGCCATTGAAGCCAAACTACCACAAAAAGACTTTTTAAGAATCCACCGTTCATACATCGTAAGCTTGGCAAAAATTCAATCCTTTACAAACGAAGAGATTACAGTTAATCGAAAAGCACTGCCTATTAGTCGAAGTTATAAGAAAGATGTTTTAAATCATCTTGAAAATTTTTAAATTTAGGTAAATAAAAGTCCAAATCTATCGTTATCATAGTCTCTAGACTATGTTATTAACCGCTTAATGAGTGCATACCTTCATAATACCATCCCAAATTTAAAACCGTTTAATTACGAGCGTCATCACGATTCTCATTTTATAAATCAGCAATGGGTTTTGGTTAATGGTATTTCTAAAAAGAAAGCAATTTACACGTTTAGAGACAATAATATTTTAGAGATTGAAAGAAAAGACGCTACCATTACAACGTCTTGGACTTTAAGTATACAGAATATATTTACTATCGAAACCGAAGATGGTATAATAACCGTTAAAGCTTACTTTAAGGATGATGATATTTTAGTTTTAAATCATCAGGATAAAGAAGAGTTTGCTATGTACATTAACACGACTAATTATTCTGAAGACTTGAACTCCATTGAAGATATTCAAGACTATCTAAAAGACAAATACAAGAAGAAGGTTAACAAGGTTATACATAAGCACGAATTCTATTACATCTCAAAATCTGAAGAATTTGGACCTTGCACTGTGGAAGAGCTTAAAGAAAAGGTAGAAAAAGAGGACATTAGTGCGTATTGCTTTGTGCGAGATGTCAATGAAGATAATTATGCCAAGCGTTTACGGATTATAGATTTAATGCAAGAGTTATAAATATTACTTTACTCTATAATCGTTTACTTGACAGCAGTTGCTTTGCTTTGTTTCTAACCCCTTTACTTACACCAATCTCTACTAATTTTTCTACAATAGGTCTTGAAATATCCTCATGGTCTAACATCAAATTCTGAAGTACTTTATGATTTGAATCTAAAATTTTTGAAACTACTTTTTCTGTCAAACCTTTAGATAAAAATTCTTG
>JASBSE010000540.1 GCA_030149115.1 Winogradskyella sp.
CCTAAAGTTTCATTAAAGAATTCTGCTAATTCCTTGGTTTCTAAATCGTGCTCTGGAGATAACGGAGTTACTAGTGCCATAGTTATTTTTTTAGTGGTATTTTTGAATGTACAAGATAGCAGTTCTATAAATTAAACTAAAAGAAAATGGAACATAAAATAGTAACACATTGGCAAGGAGGACTAACATTTGAGTCAGACAATCCTAGTGGAAAAACTGTAATAATGGATACTAATATTGAAGGTCAGAATGAACGTTTTGGACTTTCGCCTAAAGCTATGATGTTGTCATCTTTGGCTGGTTGCTCTGGCTTAGACGTGATTTCTATCTTGAATAAAATGAATGAAAAGATAGATGATTTCAAAATTGAAGTTTCAGGTGAATTAACTGAAGAACACCCAAAGTTTTATCACTCTGTAAAGGTAGATTACCATTTTTATGGTTCAGATTTAAATAGGAAAAAATGTGAACGTGCTGTAAACCTATCAGTCGAAAAATACTGTGGAGTGATGGAAATGTTTAGGCAGTTTGCAGGAATAGAAACCGAAATATTTTACCACGTAGGAACTAAGCATAATATGTAATCTTGTATGCGTTGGACCTTAAAACCAAAACCAGAACCCTCAAAAGTTGAAGCTTTAAAAAACACACTTCAGGTTGACGAAGTCGTGGCAACATTATTGCTGCAACGTGGTATCGAAACCTTTGAAGAGGCTAAAACGTTTTTTAGACCAAGTTTTGAGGACTTACACAATCCATACCTCATGAAGGATATGGATAAGGCCGTCGCACGTATAGAGCAAGCTATAGCAGCAGGAGAAAATATTTTGGTTTACGGAGATTATGATGTTGATGGTACTACTTCGGTGGCTTTAATGTCTTCCTATTTAAAAACCAGAATGGCAAATGTAGCCACTTACATTCCAGATCGCTACGAAGAAGGTTATGGAGTATCATACCAAGGTATCGATTTTGCAGATGATAATGGTTTTAGCCTAATCATTGCTTTAGATTGTGGTATCAAAGCCATTGAAAAAGTAGCTTACGCTAAAGAAAAAGGCATCGATTTTATCATTTGCGATCACCACAGACCTGGGGATGATATTCCAGATGCTGTTGCTGTTTTAGATCCAAAACGAGACGATTGCGACTACCCTTTTAAAGAACTTTGTGGTTGTGGAGTTGGCTTTAAGTTGGTAACGGCCTTGGCTTCAAATCAAGGGCAAACCGTAGAAGATTTAACCGAATATCTCGATTTGGTTGCCACAGCTATTGGTGCTGATATTGTACCTATTGTTGGTGAAAACAGAGCGTTAGCCTACTTTGGTTTGCAGGTTATCAATAGCAATCCAAGACCAGGAATAAAGGCAATTATTGCAGAGGTAAAGAAAGATGAATTATCCATCATCGATGTGGTTTTTATTGTAGCGCCACGTATTAATGCAGCTGGCAGAATGAAACATGGCAATCATGCTGTAACCTTACTAACCGAAATCGATTTTAATCTAGCAGCTAGTTATGCTGTGGATATCGATCAATTTAATACAGACCGAAAGGAAACAGATAGGCTTATTACTGAAGAAGCCTTACTTCAAATTGAAAAAAATGAAGAACAAGACAGATTTACAACCGTAGTTTATGACGAAAATTGGCATAAAGGTGTTATAGGAATTGTAGCATCTAGACTAACCGAAACGTACTATAGACCGACATTGGTATTCACAAAAAGCGGAGAAAAACTAGCCGCTTCAGCACGTTCTGTAAAAGGTTTTGATGTGTATAACGCATTAGAAGCTTGTAATGAGTTTATAGAACAGTTTGGTGGCCATAAATATGCCGCAGGTTTAACGTTATTACCAGAAAATTACGAACCATTTAAAGCCAAATTTGAAGCTGTTGTAAAAGACACTATAGATCCAAAGCTATTAACACCAGAGTTGAAGGTGGATTTGCAGATAGAACTTAATCAGATAGATCATAAACTTTATAGAATTGTGCGTCAGTTTGCGCCATTTGGACCAGGAAATATGACACCAGTTTTTATGACACAAGGAGTAAAGGATACAGGTTGGGGAAAATGTGTAGGTGAAGATGATAAACACCTGCGTTTTACTGCGAAACAAGCTGATAGTAATCCCATAGTTTGTATAGGATTTGGATTGGGTGATAAACTAGATATTATTAAAAATAGAAATACCTTTGATGCAGCTTACACTATTGATGAGAATCATTGGAATGGTAATGTTAGTTTACAGTTGAAATTAAAGGATATTAAAGCATAAGATTTTGGCAAAAACAGATCCGTACGCAGCACTCCGCTTTAAAGAATTCAACATATTTCTTTTAGTAAGATTTGCTCTAATTTTTGGTTGGTCTATGCAGTTTTTAGTTATAGAATGGCAAGTGTATGACATTACCAATTCAAAATTAAGTTTAGCTCTTATTGGTTTGTGTGAGTTTATTCCAGCATTTTTCTTAGCGCCTTTTGCTGGACATATAGTTGATAAAAAAGAAAAACGAAATTTATTTACACTCTGTATTGCACTTTTTTCGTTGATTAGTTTTGGCTTATTTTGGTTAACATCAGAAAGTGTTGAGTCTTCTTGGAATACAAGTATTATTTTAGCTGGCATCTACAGTTTAGTCTTTTTCGGTGGTGTTTTAAGAGCCTTTTTCGGACCTACTATTTTTTCATTAATTGCTTTAATAGTTCCGAAATCAGCTTACCCAAATGCCGCAACTTGGAGTAGTAGTACGTGGAAAGGTGCTGCTGTTTTTGGTGCGTTGTGTGGTGGTTTTCTTATTGCATGGATAGGAGTGCATTATACACTAGGAATTATTTTTGGCTTAGTGATGTTAGCTTTGGTGTTGGTTTTTCAAATTGGGAAAAAGCCGATTTTAAACAAAGCGACCAACGAATCCATGAAAGAAAGTTTAATATCTGGAATCAAGTTTGTGTTTAATGACAAAGTGATTTTAGGAGCATTAACTTTAGATATGGTTGCCGTATTATTTGGTGGAGCGGTTGCCATTTTTGCTGTGTTTGCAAAAGATGTTTTAGATGCAGGACCTAAAGGTTTTGGAATTTTGAATGCCGCATTATCATCTGGAAGTATTATTACCATGGTAGCGACGACCTATATTCCAATCACGAAAAATACAGGTAAAAAACTGTTGACAGCCGTTTTTGGATTTGGTGTGTTTATGATCATTTTTGGGGCTTCAAAACTATTGTGGCTTAGTGTTATTGCACTATTCTGTTCTGGTGTGTTTGATGGTATTTCTATGGTAGTTCGGCAAACCATACTTCAACTTAAAACTCCAGACCACATGCGAGGACGTGTAGGTGCTGTAAACTCTATGTTTGTGGGTTCTTCTAATGAGCTAGGTGCGGTTGAAAGCGGTGTCGCTGCAAGAATATTTGGCGCACCCTTAGCTGTTGTTCTTGGAGGTTCGGTTACGTTACTTGTTGTGGCTATAATGAGTTTAAAAAATAAACCGCTTCGCGAACTCGATTTGCAACAAGATGTTGAGGAGCATTACGATGAAGTAAAAATCTAGTATTCCTTCAACTCAAAAGTTTCTCCATCAAAAACTCCATAAGTGTAATACTGAATCCAATCTCCTAGATTGATGTATTTTGAAGCATTATTCAGTTGAATGTTTAAAGGCAAATGTCTGTGACCAAAAATAAAATAGTCGCGATGCTTTTCTTCAAGTTTACGCTTGCAATAGGCTACTAACCATTCTTTGTCTTCCCCTAGAAATTTAGCGTCATCATCACCAGAAATCAGCTTGTTTTTTACAGAAAAGTATTGTGCAATTCTTACACCAATATCTGGATGTAACCATCTAAAAAGCCATTGAAAGAAAGGATTGGTAAAAACTTTCTTCATGCGTTTATAGCCTTTATCTTCTGGGCCTAAACCATCACCATGACCAATAAAAAAAGAGGTGTTATTGAAAGTAAACTCTTGTGGTTTGTGAAAAACAGGAATATTCAATTCGTCTTCAAAATACCCATTCATCCATAAATCGTGATTGCCAACAAAAAAATAAACTGGAATTCCTGAATCTGTGATTTCCGCTAACTTACCCAAAGTTCTGGTAAAACCTTTTGGAATAACGGTTTTGTATTCAAACCAAAAATCAAATAAATCTCCCATTAAAAAAATGGCTGAAGCATCTTTTTTTACTTCATCTAACCAAGCGACAAACTTTTTTTCACGAGGTCTGGACTTGTCACTCGTAGGAGCGCCAAGATGATTGTCTGAAGCAAAGTATATTTTTTTGCCTTTCGGGATTTCTATTTGAAATTTGTT
>JASBSE010000545.1 GCA_030149115.1 Winogradskyella sp.
CATTATCTTGTGAACCTCCTGTGACAATAACAGGATCTGTTTGGCTAACACCAATCTTATAGAATTGTCTAATTCCTAAACCTGGAGTCAAATCAGTGTAGTAAGTTGAACTCACTGTTGTTGGATTATCTGCTCTGTATATTCCGCCATCTGTACCTACATATAACTTTGCATCTACTCCGGTGCCTGCAAAATGCATAATATCTACATCTGCATGACAATAACCAATACCCATATTATTAGCATTGAAAGGAACCCATTGTGAAGAAATATTGAAATTGGCACCGCCATCTGTAGACCTCCATGTGTTTATACCTGCGATATGCACATCATTAACATCGTTTGGATTTACTGTAATATCCATATCTCTTGGAGCTTGGCCTAATAAATCATTTCCATTAGAGTCATAACCGAAAAAGTTTTGTGAATGACTTAACTTTGTAAAACTACTTCCACTGTCACTAGAAGTATATAAAGCACCAAATACACCTGCATCCGCTTCTAAGACATAAACAACTTCAGGGTTATTAGTTGAAACACCTATCATTTTTGGGCCATTAGAAAATTGATTAACACCAGAACCTGATATCTGAGAAAAGCTTACACCTCCATTTGTAGAAACATAAAAAGCATTTCCTGAAGCATATACTACGTTTGGATCATTTGGTTTAAATTCAAAATCAAAACCAGTGCCTGTAGGAACAAAATAAATAGAATTCCAAGTCACTCCTCCGTCTGTAGACTTATACAATCCATTACCCTGAACGCTTGCATAAATTTTCATAGCATTCGTTGGGTCTACCAATATTTTATTAACAGTGCCTCCTCCAATATCTGACAATAAGGACCAAGTTGCACCTCCATCTACAGATTTAAAAATTGTTCCGCTCGTAGAACCCCAAAAATAGGTATTACTATCTGTTGGATCTATGGCTAGTGCATACACATCAATATTAGATAAGTTATCGGAAAGTACAGTCCAAGATATTCCTCCATCTATACTTTTCCAAACACCTCCTGTTTCACTTCCTACAATTATATGGTCTAAATTAGACTCATCAACAGCAAAGGAAGTTATTCTACCAACACCAGGATTCCATCCAGAAGTTGCATCCCAATAGGTTGGCCCCATTTCTTCCCAAGTACCAACTGTAGTTCTTGCCGCTAATCCTTCACTAGTAATACTTGCATTGAAATTTTCTAGTTCATCGTAATAGAACTCAGGAGATTTTAATTTTCCTGTTTCATCCATAGCACGTTCAGCAAAGTATTGCCATCTCTTAAAAATCTTAAAGCCTGTTCCTCTTCCTCTACCTACGGAATCAAAATGTTGTTCTGCAATTTCTGTAATGTAATTTATGGTGTGATTTCCTTCTTCAATTAACTTATGGTAGTCTTGACCAGAAGCATTAAAAACAAAAAGACCTAGTGCAACCAGTAAAATTATCTTTTTCATAAAAAATTGAATTTAAATAGCTATTTTTTTCAAAAATACTATTTTTCATAAATTTTTCAGCAAAGAATTTCCTTTATGAGCCCAACTTCAATTTTAATTTTAATAGCCGGTTATTTCGCCGTTTTAGTATTGATTTCTTATTTAACAGGAAAAGAAGATTCTAATGCAGCCTTTTTTAAGGCAAACAAATCTGCGCCTTGGTACTTGGTGGCTTTTGGTATGATAGGCGCCTCATTATCTGGCGTTACTTTTATCTCTGTTCCTGGTGCTGTTGAGGCTAATCAGTTTGGTTATTTGCAGGTTGTTTTTGGTTATTTATTTGGTTATTTGATTATCGCATTTGTTTTACTTCCGCTATATTATAGGTTGAACTTAACATCAATTTACACCTATCTTAAAGACAGGTTTGGTAAAACGAGTTATAAAACCGGATCAATTGCATTTCTTATTTCTAGAACTATAGGTGCTGCTTTCAGATTGTTTTTAGTGGCCAAAGTACTTCAGCTTTTGGTGTTTGATCTTTTTGATATTCCCTTTGTTGTTACTGTAATTATCACCGTTGCATTAATCTGGCTTTACACGTTTAAAGGTGGTATTAAAACCATCATTTTTACTGATACATTACAAACTTTATTTATGCTTATTTCTGTAGTTGTAACCATCATATTTTTGGCTTCTGCTTTAGATTTAAATAGTGTAAAAGAAATCGTTGATTATACCAAAGAAAGTAATCTAAGTAAAGTTTTCTTTTTTAATGATAGTAATGATCCGCAATACTTTTGGAAAAGCTTTTTATCTGGAATATTCATTACCATTACAATGACAGGTCTAGACCAAGATATGATGCAAAAAAACTTAACCTGTAGAAGCTTAAAAGATGCTCAAAAAAATATGCTCTCTTTTAGTGTAGTACTAATATTTGTGAACATTCTATTTCTTGTTCTTGGATTGATGCTTACAGATTATGCGGCTGAAAACGGAATTACTGCAACCAAAGATGATTTATTCCCAACCATTGCTATGCTACCAAAAATAGGTGTTGTTACCTCTGCATTTTTCTTGCTAGGATTAATTGCTGCTGCATATTCTAGTGCAGATTCTGCATTAACTTCTTTAACCACGTCTTTTTGCTTTGATATTTTAGATATCGAAAACAAACCTGAAGCATCTAAAAAAGGGATACGCAAAAGAACTCACATAGGCTTTAGTTTTGTGTTGGTTATAGTAATCATCATATTTTATTTTATTTTTAAAGACATATCTGTCATTTGGAAGCTTTTTAAAGCAGCTGGCTATACCTACGGACCATTACTAGGACTGTTTGCCTTTGGGCTCTTTACCAAATATAAAATAAAAGACAAGTTTGTTTGGATTGTGGCTATTGTAGCTCCTATACTGTCTTACTTATTAAACCTTTACTCTAAAGACCTATTCAATGGCTATGAAATTGGTTTCGCAATTATAATCGTCAATGGTTTTTTTATGTTTATCGGAATGTTATTAATCAAAAGAAAAAACTAATAAAATTTAACATTTTAACAGCAATATTTATTACAAAAATCATTTTTTAATGAGAATAATTTAATTTTTTAAGTTAAAAATATGTTAAGATTATTATTTTTGCCTTACTAACTAATCAACTTTTAAGGCATAATGAAAAGATATATCACAACATTTGTTGTATTTCTTCTTTTAGTTACTTGTTCTGATAAAACAAAAAATGAATCTCCTAATTATCTTTTTAATCTTATAAATCCAGAAAAATCTGGGATAGATTTTTCTAACATAGTCACTGAAGATGTAAATCATAGTATTATAAATTACATATACTATTACAATGGAGGTGGTGTTGCGGCTGGAGACATAAACAATGATGGGCTACCTGATTTATACTTTGTTTCAAACACAGGAAAAAATAGATTATATCTAAATAAAGGAAACTTAAAATTTGATGACATAACTGAGAAAGCCAATGTCTCTGGAAAATCTAGTTGGAATACGGGAGTCACAATGATAGACGTAAATAATGATGGATTATTAGATATTTATGTTTGTGCAGTATCTGGTCTTTTAGACTTTAAAGGTCATAATGAACTTTTTATCAACAATGGAGACAATACTTTTTCCGAAAAATCAAAAGACTATGGTCTGGATTTTAAAGGCTATTCAACACAAGCATATTTCTTTGATTATGATAAGGATGAGGACTTAGATGTTTATATAGTTAACCACGCAGTCCACACAACTCTTTCTCACAGTGAAGCCAATCTAAGAAATAAAAGAGCTCCTTTAGTCGGTGATGTTTTACTAAAAAACAATAATGGAAAATTTATTGACGCTAGTGAAGTTGCAAACATTTACGGCGGAATTAATGGTTATGGCCTAAGTGCTTCTATCGCAGACTACAACAATGATGGCTGGGATGATATTTACGTATGTAACGATTTTCATGAAGATGATTATTACTATATCAACAATAAAGACGGCTCATTTAAAGAATGCTTAAATAGTAATTTTTCCACCATAAGCAGATTTTCAATGGGAAGTGACGCCGCTGATATAAATAACGACGGCTTCCAAGATATTATCACTTTGGATATGCTACCCAAAAATGAAAAAATCATAAAAGAAGTGGAAGGTGATCAATACATGTTTAACATGCAGGCACGTTTAAAAAAACTTGGCTATAAAGATCAATTTTCTAGAAATATGCTTCAAATTAATAATGAAGGAAAATATTTTTCTGAAACTGCATTTATTAATAATGTTGCTAACACAGACTGGAGTTGGTCACCATTGTTTGCTGATTTCAATAATGATGGAAACCATGACCTCTTTATTTCCAATGGTATTCTTAGAAGACCAAACGGCTTAGATTTTAAAAAATATGTTTCTAGCGCTTTTAAAGGTCGCTCAGAAAGAGAAGGATTGCAATGGCTATATAACTCTATTAGTGAAATGAAAAGTGGGAAAGCTACTAACGAAATATTTGAGGGTGATACCAAAAAATTTCAGAATCGCACAGGTCAATGGATTGCTAATAAACCAAGCCTTTCTAATGGAGCTATATATGTTGACTTAGATTTAGATGGTGATTTAGACATTGTAACCAATAATTTTGGTGATGTTGCTAGTGTATATAGCAACCAAACAAATAGTTCTAAAAACTATATCAGTCTAGACTTCATTTATAAAGGAAATAACAAGGAGGCTATTGGCACAAAAGCTATTATCTATATTAACGAACATCAACAAACTAAACAACTCTTTAAATCTAGAGGATTTTTATCTTCAATAGACAGCAAACTTCACTTTGGCATCAATAATTCAAAAACTATAGACTCAATTAAAATTATTTGGCCTAACAATAGATTTCAAACCATAACAGACCCAAAAATTAATCAAACATTAGTCGTTACATATAAAGACAGCTCAGAAATATACAATCATTTAGTTGCTAACAATAAAACTTTCCTTTTTAAGAAGGAAAATCTTATAAACTACAAACACACTGAAGATAATTATAACGACTTTATTGAAGAAAAACTAATTCCATACAAAGTATCTACCCTAGGACCTGCCATAGCCATTGCTGATATTGATGGTAACGGATTTAATGATATTTTCATCGGAAATTCTTCAGGCAAACCTGCCGTGTTATATATGAACTCGGGCAATGATTTCACCATATCTAAACAAGAAACATTCATTGAGGATGCTAATTTTGAAGATAATGATGCCGTTTTTTTTGATGCAGACATGGATGGTGACATTGATTTATTTGTTGCTTCTGGAGTTAATGAGAGAAAAATTAAAAACTTTCAAAAAAACAGGCTCTACATAAATGAAAATGGCATTTTCAAAAAGGCGGAGGATAAAATCCCTGCCGATAATTATGTCAGTACATCCGTAGCTCCTTATGATTATGATAATGATGGAGATACAGATTTGTTTATTGGAAACTTAACTGATGTTGAAGACTTTGGACCAACAGTTCCTTCTTATATTTTAGATAACGATGGTTTGGGCAATTTTTCGGTTAATAATGACTTTAAACTCTCAACTAAAGTAAATTCTGCTATATGGAAAGATATTAACGCAGATGGCACTAAAGATCTATTAGTAGCTTCAGAATGGGATAAGCCAAAAATATATTTAAATAATAGTGGAAACCTTAAATTGATGGAACTACCTAAATCCCTAAGTGGTTTATGGCAATCTATTACAACCTTCGATTTTGATAATGATGGAGACCAAGATATTTTACTTGGAAACTGGGGACTTAACACCAAGTATAGTCTCAATTTTGATGGTCCTTTAAAATTATTTTATTTCGACTTTGATGGTAGCGGAAAAGCAGAAAGCATAGTAGCTTATAATAAAAAAGGTAAGTACTACCCGTTAAATTCTAAAGACGAAATGGCTTCTCAAATGAATGCTATTAGCAAATTATTTGTAGACCATGCCAGTTATGCAGGCAAAACTATTGATCAAATTATATCCAAAAAATCATTAGATGCTTCTTTACAGTTCAAAGTAGATATACTCTCTTCGGGTTATTTAAAAAATGATAGTGGAAATTTTAATGAGTTTGTTGAATTCCCTGATGCTTTTCAATTAGCACCAATTACCACCTTTAATAATCTAGAATTAGATGACAAAAACCAACTACTTGTTGGTGGAAATTCTTTTAGAGTAAACACATATCATGGTGCATATAATTCTTTTAAAGGTCTAGTGGTAAAAGACAATTACAACTACCAGGCTGTTGCTAAATTAGGTATTGAACCATTCAACGATCAGATAAAACAATTTGAGATAATTAAAATGAAGAATAAAAATGTAATAATAGTACTAGCAAACAACGAAATATTAAAAACCTATTCTTTTAAAGATTAGCTATGAATTTTAAAATTTACCGTTACATTTCCGTATTCTCTATTTTATTTTTTATCACATGTAAAAAAGCTAAGCAACCTATAGAAATAAATTCTATAGACTATCATAATGCTGTTGATAAGCTAACCCAAACCATGGTTAGAGATATTTTCTCACCTCCGGTTGCTAGCAGAATATACGCTTATCCAAGCATCGCTGCTTATGAAACATTAAATCAAAATAACAAAACCTACAAATCGCTTGTTAGCCAAGTCAATGGATTAAATCTTATCAAAGCTCCTTTGACCAATCCTAATGTTAATCTAAAGTTAGCTTCATTGATAGCTTATCTTAACGTTGCCAAAGAACTTGTCTTTTCAAAAAAAAACATCACCTCTTATAGAGATAGCTTATATACTAAATGGAAAAATATTAACCCAAAAGAGTTTGAAAAGTCAAAAATGTATGGTTTAGAAATTTCTGAACAAATCATCACATGGATGAATTCTGATAATTACAAGGAAACAAGAACGATGTCAGATTATAATATATACTCACAAGACTCTTCTCGTTGGGAGCCTACACCTCCTGCTTATATTAAAGGAATTGAACCTCATTGGAACAAGTTAAGAGGTTTTACCTTAGATTCTTCTTCTCAGTTTAAACCCGTACCTCCTCCAAAATTTTCTTTAGAAAAAGGCTCTGCATTTTACAACGAACTTATTGAAGTTTATAACACAACTAATAGTATGCGAGAAAAAGGTGATGAATGTGAAGAAATACAAATAGCTCGGTTTTGGGACTGTAATCCGTTTGTAACAGTAAACAAAGGCCATTTTATGTTTGCTGAGAAGAAAATAACTCCAGGTGCCCATTGGATAGGTATTTGTAAAATAGCCTGTAAAAACACCAATTCAAACTATGAGAAAACTGTTTATGCCTACACAAAAACTTCTATTACCATTGCAGATGCTTTTATTAGTTGTTGGGACGAAAAATACAGAAGCAATCTTATTAGACCTGAAACTCTTATAAATAAATATATAGATTCTGAATGGGCACCTGTACTACAAACACCACCCTTTCCTGAATACACAAGTGGACATTCTGTCGTCTCAGGAGCATCAGCCGAAGTACTAACGGCGATTTTTGGACCTAACTTTGCCTTTGACGACACAACAGAACTGCCATATGGCCTACCAAAGCGTAAGTTTCAATCCTTTAGATTAGCTGCAAAAGAGGCTGCTATTAGCAGAATGTATGGTAGTATACATTATAGGGCTGCGATAGAAGAGGGTATTAAACAAGGAATAAATATCGGTACTGCGGTTAATAATAAAATCTCATTTTTTAAATAAGCTAATATTGTGAGGTCGACAGTAAAACAAGCGTACACGCTACTTCAAACCCAATAGTGTTCTCTTTGAGAATTTCATAAAACTCAGGATTTTCAGTTCCTGGATTAAAAATGACACGCTTAGGTTTTAACCCTAATATATAATCGTAGTATGCTTCTTGATGTTTCGGACTAAGATATAATGTCACAGTATCTACATCTTTGTAATCTAACAACTCTGTATCTATTGTAACACCACTGACTTCTCCCTGCTTTAAACCAAAAGCCACAACCTCATGATTGTTTTGTCTTAATCTATTAATAGCAATATTAGAATAACGGTCTGTTTTTAAAGATGCACCTAAAACCAATGTTTTTTTACTCATATGTTAAAAGAATGTTAAGTAGTGTTAATTAAAGTAACATGATGTAAAAATAGTCGTCTAGAGATAAAGAAACTATCAATCAATCAAATTTCAATCAAAAAATGAAGCAGTTCTTATTAATGCTTATTTTGGTTTCATCAACCATTTTAAGCGCCCAACCCAACTCCAACAAAGACATTAAAAACGGTTCTATCTCTGGTAGAGTACTAGACGCTAACCTTAACGAGCCATTACCTTATGTAAATATTGTTGTAAAAGATGCCACAAGCAAAGTTCTTACAGGTGGTATTACAGATAATGAAGGAAACTTTACTATCGAGAAAATTCCTGAAGGTAACATACAGGTAGAAATTACATTTATTGGTTACAAAACCATTTTAAAAAATGAAACTATCGGAAAAGGAAACTACAACATTAAGATGGGAGATATTCTCTTAGAAGAATCATCCGAAGGTCTTGATGAAGTTACCGTTGTTGCAGAAACCTCAACTATTCAACAAAAGGTAGATAGAAAAGTAATTAACATTGGTAAAGACTTGCAAACAGCTGGAGCAACAGCTAGCGAGATTATGAATAATTTACCGTCAGTAAGTGTAGACCAGCAAAGTGGAGCTATTAGCTTACGTGGCAATCAAAATGTGCGAGTAATGGTAGATGGTAAGTTATCTAACATTCCGGCAGACCAGTTATTAAAACAAATACCTTCTACTTCAATTAAAAGTATAGAATTAATTACCAATCCATCTGCGAAATACAATCCAGAAGGTATGAGTGGTATTATAAATATTGTACTGCACAAAAACACTCAAATTGGTTTTAATGGTAATATTAATGTTAGCCTCGCTCATGATATTGAGCCGAAATTCAATAGTTCAATAGATGCCAATTACAGAAACGGAAAATTCAATTTATATGGTTCTTATAGTAATGGTTCTATAAAAAATTATAACAGAGGAAGAATTAATAGAGTTGAACAACAAATATTTCAGAATTTTAATATTCTTGATGACAACCAATCTCATTTATTTAAAATAGGTTTAGATTTTTATCTAGATGATAAAAACACAATTTCTGTATTTACCAATCAAAACTCGTTTGATAATAATGTAAACGTAAATACTAATATAGATTATGTTACAGATCCTTCTTTAGACGAATCCCAAGCTATTTATGGAGAAAATGAAAACGATTCTGAGCAATACAACTTTAACTACAAGCACGATTTTGCTGATGGACACAATATTGAGTTAGAAGTAGATCACAATATTTTTGGCGATAATGGTAATACAAACAATAGGTTTTTTAGCTCTCAGCGACCAAACTTTACTGAAGATACTGAAACCGACAGAACACGTACTACTATTAACTTAGACTACGTAAACCCACTTTCTGATGCTGCTAAATTAGAACTTGGTTTGCAAGCACGTTTGTTTGAAAATAGTATTTTCTATGAATCTAATGGTAGAGAGCAAAACGAGTTTGGACAGTACATCCCAACAACCACACTTTTTGACTACTCTAGAGACATCTACTCTGCTTATGCTACTTATGGTAAAAAGTTAGAAAAATGGTCTTACCAAGTAGGATTAAGAGCAGAAACTGTAAGCGTAGATTCAGATGCTTTTAGAAGAGATTTGGATGCCAATACAGAGTTAAATATTCCTTTTAAAAATGACTATTTTGAACTGTACCCTTCTGCATTCTTTACATATACTCCTTCTGAGAAAAACTCGTATCAGTTAAGCTACAGCAGACGTATAGATCGTCCTGGCATTGGCCAAGTAAATCCATTACCTCAGTTTAATACAGCTTTAATTTCTCAGTTTGGTAACCAAGAGTTATTACCACAGTTTACAAACTCTATGGAAGTAAACTACACCAGACAATTAAAGAAAGGTAGTGTTACTGCAGGTGTATTTTACAGAATTATAGAAGACGAAATACAGCAAGCCATTTTAATAGACAGAGCAGACACCAACCGTTTAATCCTTACAAACCTTAACTTTGACAACACCTCTTCTTATGGTATAGAATTATCTTCTAACTACCGTCCTACAAAATGGTGGAGTGTTAATGCGAGTTTCGATTTGTTTTCTCAAAAGCAAAAGAGTATAGCTGAATCGTTTGACACTAATGGAGACATTGTTTTAAACACTGTTGAAGTAGATAATGTTGCCTGGAATCTTAGAGCGTTCAACAACTTTAAAGTAAGCAAAAGCTTAAGTTTTTCAGCATTTGGAATGTATAGAGGTAAAAACAAAAACATTCAGTTTGAAATGCAAGACATGCTTATGGTAAATCTTGGTATGCGCTACAGTTTTATGGAAGGCAGAGCTAGCTTTAGCCTTAACTATAATGATATTTTTAACACCATGTATGCTCAGTTTAATGGACAACGACCATTTTTACAAAGAGGTCAATTTGAATGGGAAAGTCAGCAAATATCTGGTAGATTATCTTACCGATTTGGTGGTGGCAAATACAGAGCAAAATCTCGTAAACAAAGAGATAACGATGTTAAACAAGGTGGTGGTATTTTTTAACATCCAAAAGTGTCACAAAGCATCAAAAATATAGTCTATATAATAGAAAGACTTAAAAACAATTTAATAGTTTACATAAATAGTTGATGGTTAGTGTTAATGTTTAACTATTAGATAGAAAACCCTGACGGTTGCAAAACTGGTCAGGGTTTTTGTTAAATGCACGTTAAATATGTTAATCTTTGAAATAAAATC
>JASBSE010000546.1 GCA_030149115.1 Winogradskyella sp.
TTGTCCTTTGCGTACAATTCCGTGTTCTTTGAAAATTCCACGAGCAACTTTGTTTATAATTTTTGAATGTTCAGGTATTGCCATTGGTTTTGTGCAAATGTGTGGTAACGGTTGGGCTAAGCGTAGTGCGTTGGCAAGGAAACTTTTCGTTTCCGTCTAAGCACCAAGCTAAAGCTTATTGTTTAGTTTTATTTTTTGTTTGTCCAAAGCTAAATCCATAAGATTTAGCGACTTTATAAATATACACAGACCTTTCGGTTTTGCCCTAAAGTCCGCATTACGTTTAGGCTTTGTTGTGGTGTCGTTTTTTTATTCAGTTTCACTTTTAAATGCAGGCGGTGGCGGTATATGTGGAACAACTTCCCAAAACGAAATATTTAAAACAATATTAGTTTTCAATGAATCATATTTCATAGCCAATGTATTTACAAAACTTTCAATTCCATCCGTTTTTCCGTCCCGCATGGATTCAATAATTACAAAAAAGTTGTCAGGCTTGTCAGTTGAATTGGATGAATAATAATATGAGAATTCCGTTCGTAACATCGCAGAAAGCGAGTCCAGATTAATTTCCGGTAACCTACCTTGGTGATATATTTTGCCCCTATCGAAAGTCACATAATGTTTTCCTGCAGGGTCAAATATGAACGGTTCACAATATTCGGTAGGATAAATATGCCTAACATTTTTTTTTGTTTCAATTACAATTCTAGGGATACTATCATTACAAGTTACTTCATGAATTCGGTCAACAAAATCTCCATATGTTATAAAATCCCCAAGTCTAAGCGACACTTTTGAACTATCATTTTCTTTTTTCGCATAGCCATATTCCTTTAATTCCCTTTTTTGATTTGTACAGGAAGAAATCAGTAATATTAAAATCAAAAATTTGACAATAATTAGTTTCATTTCGGGATTTTGTAAATGCACCACAACGGTTTTGTGTATGGTTAGTTGCGTGTTTCAGCAACTAATTTAGTAAACAAAAACGAACGCGAGAAAATTCCGAAGGAATTTTCCAAATAAGCACTTGCCAAAGCAATTAATTATACACGGTGTTAGCCACTGTAATTTTATATTTTTTCAAACTTTTTTCCATTCCATTTATAAAAATTGGTCGATATGGAATGATTTCCAGTTTCAAAACTTTCCTTAACAGTTCCTTTAAGTTTTTCAATTGCCTCTTTGTCATTTGAACCTGTTATGAAAACTAAATCACGATTTGGAATTGCGATTATAATTTCTCCATTGATATCAAAGTTCTCTTTTGTCCAAATGTCAGTCATTAACATCAGACTAACTTCATAATCTCCTCCTGCAATCAGTCCGAAATTCCCATTTTCTCCGACTTTCTCAATTTTCGGTAAAACCTTGTTCAAGTTATTCACAGAAAATTCCAAAAGAGTGTCTTTTGAAATTTCAAGTTTTTCAAATTCCTCTTGATTAAAATAATGGATACTTTCTTCTCTATCTTCTGCGTAAACTATAATCAAATCTTCATTGTAAGGTTCCCATATTAATTCAGGGATTTTATAGTCCTTAACAGAATTCCCAAGAGTTTTTAATTGGTCAAAATAGTCACTTGGTTTAATGATTGGAACAATTCTATTGACGTTTATTTCTTTGTCTTTGTTATAGACATCTCCAGAAGCATTGGAATATCTTTCAATGACTTCATCAACTTCTATTGGGTCAAGTTTGTATTCGCGATATGAGTTGTCTAAATAATGAGTTACTTCTCCATCCTCTCCATAAGTTGCTTTGAGTACTAACGGTTCAATAATTTCGTAGTTTACATTGGGATATTTCTTTTCCATAACCTTTATGTACTTCTTTGTGTATTGACTTTCAGTCAACACTTTTGGCTGGGAAGAACATCCTGTTATGAATAAACCAAGTATGATGTGAAGCAGTTTTTTCATTATTGTGGCTAACGGTCTCGTGTATGAGTAGTAGCGGGTTTCTACTCACTAACTTTTCAGTTTAGCACTGACCTTTGCTTTATATTTAATCTTTCGTTTTATCACTTAAACCGCTATTACTTATACACATTGTTAGCCACAGGCTTTATTTTAAAAGTTCTTCAAATCTTTTCCATTTTTCGTTCCCTTTTAATTTAGAAACTTCGTTGACAATTTCCTTTTGCGTTTCTACATCAGGTAAAGGAAATTGAATTTTCATCATTTCGCCTTTTTGTAATTTACCTCCATTCGGTCTTGTTTTTAAGAATCCAAAATCAAGGTTTGCAAAAATTAGTTGAATATATTCTTCTATAAGTTTATCATTTTTAGTTCTTACGATATGAGCGTGATTATTGACCCAAGATTTGCCTTCAATTATGAAAGCGGTGTTTTCTCCTCTTTTCCATTTCGCCCCATCTTCTCCAATTAAAACTAACTTTTCGTCAAAAAGGAAGTCATTTATCATTCCTGTTTTACCTGTTGCTCCATAATAAATATAATCACCACTTCCTCTTTTTGATTTTTTTACAGGCTTTCTCAAATGGTCTAATATTTCGCAAATAGATTCATCTGAAAGGCTTGAAAGAGGATATTTTGTAAATTCTAAATAAGGATTTTCAAGAGATTGCATATAAACTCGATAGTCAAATTTTGTGTCTGTAAAATCGAGCATTTCATTGAAATCCTTTATTTCCACATATTCATCAAGTGATTTTGGTATTGAAATAGTATTACCAAGAAAATTGTTATAAATTAAAGTATTCAGTTTTTCAGGGTTTAACAAGTTCTCCTCATCGTACATTTTTGAATATATTTTACCACTTTCATTAAATGGATAAGGATGTATTCCTTCGTACTTTGTTTGAGAAGAGTGTTCATAACCAAGGAATAATTTCATTTTGTCCTTATCACCTGCATTACCAATCACAACTTTATTACTAATGTTTAATAGATAAATACGAAGTTTCTCCACTTCATATTTCCAATCTTTATTGTCTTTTGTTTTCTCTAAAAAGTCTTCTAAATCATCAAAAGATGTATTTAATTGCAAGTATTTTGAAATTATATCTTTTTGTCCACTATAAGAGAAGTCTTTTTTCTTTTTCCTAAATTCCTGAATAAGTACGTTTACTTTATCAAGTTCCGTTTTTTGGCGTTTTTTAATAAAAAGTGCTATTGTTGGCTGACCTGCATAAGTGAAAGCTTTTGTCCCAAATTCGCATAGCCCAATTATCTGGAAGTTTTCTAAAAGCACTTTTCTTGCTTTTTGATGAATGCCTCTATTTAATAAAATTGTGCTTGGAAGTATAATACCTGCAAGTCCGTTTTCCTTTAAAAGTTGAGAAGTTCGCTCTATAAAAAGGCATTCAATATCATCACTTTTATCTGTAACACTGTCAAACAAGTCGAAAGACTCTTTCCCATTTTCCAATACCATTCTGAAACTCTCTACTGAAAATGGTGGATTTGCAATAATTGTGTCAAAAACTGGGTTGTCTTTTTCTCCCGTTCCATTATTCAATTTACCGTAATACAAGCTGGAATTAAATGGGGCTAAACCATCTCCATAAATTATTTTTGCTTCACCATCGCCATTCAGAAAGCAAGCTACTTTGGTAGTTTTTGCAAGACGATAATCTTTTTCAATACCGTAAACAAATTCTTTAGCCCATTTGTAAGCTCGTTTCCAAGCGTAGAAGTTGTCTTTTTGAGTTTTTGTTTTAAAGTCTTTTTCTTCTTTAGTCTGTAGAATTTTGTCAATTCTATCCATAGCATCATTTAGGAAATGACCACTACCACAGGCGTAATCAATTAAATAGGGCAGGAAGTTGTTGTCTTTTGATTCTATTTTTGCATCGATAATCTTCTCAAAGGGAATTGAATTACATATAAATGATGTGATAGGCGTGGGTGTGAAAAATTGACCAGATTCTTGTTTAATACCAATATTCAACAATCTCTCAAAAAAGTCTCCAAGAAACTTTTGTTTGTGTTCATACTTGATTTTGAATGGTTCTAAAAGTTTTACAACTTCCTTTACAATTTCTGCATTCTCAAAAAATGTTCTTTCATTTATTACTTCTTTAAAAGCAAACTCGTTGTTCTTATACAATCGAAGTTGTTTGAACATATCTTTGATTGCCTTCGTCTTTCCATTTACTTGAGACACTATTTTAAGTAGTTCTTTGTCAAAATCATCTTCTGACACATCTGCTACATCTAATTCCATATAGTCTCGCATACCCTTTTTGTGCAAATCGCTCAAACGATAAATAACGTCAACAGGATTTTCATTGTATTTCCACTGAAACTCCATCTCATAGTTGTCATCTACAGCATTATCCTCATCAACTATTTTACACAGAAACAAGTTGAATATTTTATTGTATGCGTTTGATTTGTCTGATATGGTATGCCTTCTTAAAATTTCCGCAAACCGATTAAAAATTGAGCCTTCATCATTTGTCTCTGGCGTTAAGTATGAATGGTCAATTGGTTTTAAATCAGTTTTGACTATACCTAAAAACGAAATGTCGTAAGCTGATATTGATGGTTCAAAAATCCCTTTAGTGTAAAAAACATTATCCCATTTTTCGTGAATTTCAATTTGGTTTTGTGCCTTTTCAAAATCGGATGTATGAATAATGTTAGATTGGTAATCTAAATTATTTTCAGAGTTTAAGTGGGACGTATAAAGACAGAGATATTTAGCGTTTTGGTCTTGTAAATAATAATTTAATATCTGCTCTTTATTTGTATTGTTTTCTAAAGTGATTTTAAGTGCTTTGTTGTATTCCTTACCCCAAGTCTTGCATTCAATCATTAGGTAAGCCTTGCCTTTTGAATCTGTAACATAAATATCAAGGTTTCCACCAACTCTCCATTTTTTTTCTAATTCAATGTTTTTAGCAGGATAACCTTTTTTTAGTAGCCGTACAACACATTCAAGTACAACCAAATTTTCCAACTGACTGAAATTAGATGTTGTTTTTCTATGAACTGTAATTTCACTTCCATAGTCAATTTTCCATTTGTTACTACTTTCTCCACCAAGGTCAATTCCAAGATTATACTTATCAATTTCTAATGTCCAATGGTCAGATTTTCCGTCAGTGAGTTCAAATCCTAATTTGGATATATATGATTCTATTTCAGTCTTTGTCATTTATTTGTTCTGTTGTTTTT
>JASBSE010000576.1 GCA_030149115.1 Winogradskyella sp.
GGTAAATGATGATGGCGCGGCCGCACAAAAAGAAGCAAAACAAATGGAAGAAAGTTTGGCCAAAGTCGATATGAAGTTGCTAAAAGACAAAGAGGCCCATGATCATTGGATGACCATTCAAAAAGAGCTCAAAGCATCGTCCAATGCAATGGCCAGCACTTCTGAGATCAAGGAGCAAAGGGACCACTTTAAACATCTATCGGCCCACTTGATCAGCGGTGTTCAGCTTTTTGGAGTCAATCAAAAAGTGTACAACAGCTTTTGCCCGATGGCAGATAGCAATAAGGGAGCCAATTGGCTAAGCCTGGAAAAGGAGATTCGAAACCCATATTATGGAGAAGCGATGATGAACTGTGGAGAGGTAAAAGCTACTTTGGAATAATTAATTTCCGTAAAAGGCGGATGTGGCCAATAGGTACTAAGTTCCGCTTTTTTACTTTAAAAAAGTCGGATGACGATGAGCGAGAACAGAAGGAAAAGGAGAAAGGAAGAGAGAAAAAAACCGCAAAACAATATCGATAAGAAAGATAAAATTTACGGAATACTGGCGATAGTGCTATTATTTCTTATAGCCACTATATTAGTAATTATCAATGCATTTTCATAGTAACTTTCCTTATGATAGAAGTTGAAACCGGAATAACATGAGCAACATCATCCACATAAAAAATATGGTCTGCCCCAGATGTATAGCGGCAGTATCCAATATTTTGAAGGATTTGGAAATTCCATATGTATCTATAAAATTGGGAGAAGTGGAATTGCCTGCAACACTTGCTTTAAAGAAAAAATTGGCCTTGTCCATAGGACTTCAGGAATCCGGATTCAGCTTGATAAACGACCGTAAAAGTCAACTTATAGAACAGATGAAGACCTTGGTCGTGGACAAAATCCATCACTCTTCCGATGGATTGGATATTAAATGGGCAGATTATATAAGCGAAAAACTCCATCTTGATTACAAGTACTTAAGTTCCCTTTTTTCATCCGTGGAAAGTATCACTTTTGAACAGTATATCATCAACCAAAAAATTGAAAAGGTAAAAGAATTATTGGTGTACGACGAAGTTACGTTAAGCGAAATTGCCTATCAACTGGGGTACAGTAGTGTGGCCTATTTAAGCAACCAATTCAAGAAGGTAACGGGAATGACCCCTTCACAATTCAAAAAAAGCATAGATAAAAATAGGAAATCGTTGGATGACATATAATTTCTACTATAAGGTTTTGCCATAAGTTCGCAAAGAAACGCTTATGTCGGGTTGCTTTAGATGAATGTCCCAATTCTCAAATGGGTCAATGTTTTTTTTATTAGAAACATATGATTTTTACTGTAAGCATTATTTTGGAGTACTATTCATTATGCACATTCTTTTAATGGTTTGGTGTAGCACAAAAGAATAACTCAGAACCATGAATAGAATAACCAAATTGGTTATCGCCGGTTGGCCAAAGTGATGAATTCTTTTTCGCGAAAAAATCATGAAGGCCTTTAGCGTGCAGAAAATAATTAAAAAGTAATAAATACTTACGAAATCGGAAAATTTCCGGTTTCACGAAAAAAACTGAAATAAATTACGTCATGAAAAAAAGATATGAAATAAAGGGAATGACCTGTAACGGTTGTAGAGATCATGTAGAAGAAGCAATTCTAAATGTCGCAGGAGTAGCCGATGTATCGGTCGATTTGAAAAATGCCGAAGCAACGGTAGAGTCGCAATTTGAAGTGCCTTTGGGAAATTTACAAAATGCCCTTAAAAATACCGGCGATCAATATAAAATACAACTTAAGAATAGTGTTGAACAAAACTAAAACAATGCCTATATAGTTATGCGGTAATTTGTATGATAGCTACAAACAATTGAAATTCTAATAATAACCAAAAAACAATTTTACGATGGAAAACAAGGAAAAACAAACAGATAAGTATTTAAAGTTCTTCGCAATGATTGGCACCTCAATGGTCGCGATGTTCTTTTTAATGTACACGCACTCCTATCAGATTATCGATCACTTCTGGTATAGTGAAACCAGGTTCTTTATGACGTTGATCATGGGCGGGTCCATGGTTATTATCATGCTGCTGTATATGCTACAAATGTACAAAGACCGCAATAAGAATATTGCCATCCTGGCATTGGGCGTTTTGCTGATTGCAGGCGGAATATGGCTGGTCAGGAGTCAGGTTACGGTTACCGGTGTTGATTATATGGAAGGTATGATTCCCCATCATTCCATCGCTATTCTAACTAGTGAACGATCTCAAATAAAAGATGTCAGGGTAAGAAAACTTGCCGATGAAATCATCAAAGCGCAGCGTCGGGAAATAATGGAAATGCAATGGTTGATTAACGATATCAAGGAAAATGGGATAGTAGAAACAGAAGAAGAAAAGGAAAAGCGTCCGCTTCCCAAATTTGAAGGATCGCTTACCGAAGAAACAACAAACCTTGACTGATACGGAAAAGTGAATGTCAGGAGGTAATAACAGTTTTTACTTTCGAAAGGAAAAAACGAAAATACAGGAGAATAAACGAAGGCATTTC
>JASBSE010000577.1 GCA_030149115.1 Winogradskyella sp.
TGTAAATACTTGCCAAATAACATTGATAACCATGACACCCATTATAACAATGAGAAGGTTTCCTAAAATCTTATCTATCTTTTTTCTCATCGATCTAATTATTCTTAATACGATTGATTAGGTCTTTCATATCCTCATCCTTACTGTAGGTTTCATAAACACTTTTCACATCTTCTTCAAAAGCTGTTTTATCTGGCCTTACCACAGTTACTCCTGCTTTCTGCACCTCTTCTAAAGCTTCTTGTTCTGCTTCAGCCCAAAGTTTACGTTGGTAGCCAACAGATTTATCTACGGCTTCTTTTAACCAAACCCTTTGTTGCTCAGATAATCTATCCCAAATATGTGTTCCTATGATTAGTACATCAGGTAATACTGTATGCTCGTCTAAGGAGTAATATTTACATACCTCGTAATGTCTAGATAAATAAAAGCTTGGAGGATTATTTTCTGCCCCATCTACAACTCCTTGTTGTAAAGACGTGTATAATTCACCCCAAGATATTGGAGTTGGTGAGCCACCTAAGCTTTTTACCATGTCCATAGCCGTTACACTTTCCATAACTCTAACCTTAAGACCTTTTAAATCTTCAGGGGTGTTAATTGGCTTATCTTTGGTGTAAAAACTTCTACTTCCTGCATCGTAATAGCACATACCTTTAATCCAGTACTTGGTACCTTCATCTAAAAGTTCTTGACCAATTGGACCATCTAAAATCTCAAAAGCATGCTCTCTATCCTTGAATAAATATGGCAATCCAAAAACCTTCATACGAGGAGCGAAATTTTCCATAACTCCTACTGAAACCTTGGTCATATCCAAACTTCCGATTTGAAGTAGTTCTATACACTCACGCTCGGTTCCTAATTGTTGACTTGGATAAATTTCCAACTGCATTTTTCCGCCTGAAATCTCAGCCAAGTCTTCACCCATTTTAACCATAGCTTTGTGCACAGAATGATTAACATCTAGACTATGCGCCAACTTTATGGTTTCTACATCACTCATTTCACCACAACTAAAAACTGACAGCATAGTTGCTAGAAAAAGAATAAAATATTGGGATGTTTTCTTCATAATTTCTCTTTAAATTTTATTCTCTAAAAAATCTTTTCTAACAGGATTAAAAACATCTATCAGCATTCCTTCTTCTAAACAAACTACTCCATGCATTATATTTGATGGTACAAAAAAAGAATCTCCTTCTTTCAATATTTTTTTCTCATCACCAATAGTGACTTCAAATTTACCACTTGATATATGTGTAGATTGTGTATGGATATGATTGTGCATTTGCCCTACTCCATCTTTTTTGAACTTTACATTAACCACCATCATTGTATCATCGTAACCAACAATTTGACGACTAATTTTATCCTCTAGAATTTCCCATTCCATCTTATCTTGCTCAAAAAAAACATCTGCCTTAGACATACTCTACTGCTTAAAAGTTGAAATATTCCTTAGCGTTGAAATAGCTAATATCTGAAACGATTTTACCAATCCATTCTAGCTCTTCTTTTGGCAATTCACCTCTTTGTATTTCGTCACCAAGTAAATTACATAATAATCTTCTGAAGTATTCGTGTCTTGGGAACGAAAGGAAACTCCTAGAATCAGTTAACATACCAATAAAGCAACTGATAAGTCCCATATTAGATAAGGCATTCATCTGTTTAGTCATACCGTCTTTTTGATCTAAAAACCACCAACCAGAACCGAACTGCACTTTACCTTTCACACTACCATCATTAAAGTTACCAATCATGGTTGCCATAACTTCATTGTCAGCCGGATTTAAATTATAAATTATAGTTTTTGTTAATTTATCTTTTCCGTCTAATGTGTTTAAGAAGGCCGATAATTTTTCGGCTTGTGGGTAATCACCAATAGAATCCCAACCTGTATCAGGGCCAAGAATACTATGCATACGCGCATTATTATTTCTTAGTGCACCAAGGTGAAATTGTTGTACCCAACCAAATTCATGATAGGTTTCAGACAAGTATAGAAGAATAGCAGTCTCAAACTTGAGTACGTCTTCTTTTTCTATAGTTTCACCACTTAATTTCTTTTTGAAAATAGCTTCAACTTCATTATCTGTATATTCAACAAACGAAATTTGATTCAATCCATGATCACATAATCTGCAACCATTATCATTAAAATAATTTATTCTGCTTCTTAAGGCATCTTTTAGATCTTGATATATAGAAATTTCAATATCTGCAGCTTTTCCTAAAGCATTTATATAATCGCTATAACTGTCGTTAGCTATTAAAATAGCTTTATCTGGTCTAAACGCTGTACTTACTTTTATTTCTAAATCACTTTTAGCTAATGCTTGGTGATGCTCTAAGGTATCGATAGGATCTTCAGTAGTACAAACCAACTCAGCATTAACTTTACGCAACAAGTTTCTACAGCTATAATCTGCTGAACTTAATTGTTCTGAAGTAGATTCGAAAATACGCTCTGCTGATTTTTCATTCAATAAATCCGTAACACCAAAATAACGTGTCAATTCTAAATGCGTCCAATGATACAAAGGATTACGCATGGTATAAGGCACGGTTTTAGCCCAGTTTAGAAACTTATCCTTATCTGAAGCGTCGCCTGTGATATATTTTTCATTAATACCCAAAGTACGCATAGCTCTCCATTTGTAATGGTCACCATTAATCCACACCTTAGTAAGGTTATTATAAACTTTATCCTCTAGAATTTCTTGAGGAGGTAAGTGATTGTGATAATCTATTATTGGCTGATTTTTTGCATAATTGTGATATAGCTCTTCGGCATATTTATTTTCAAGCAAAAAATTATCGTGTATAAACTGTTTCATTTCTTTTAAAATTTATCTACCCATCCAACCGCCATCAACGGTTAAAATTGAACCTGACATATAATCACTTGCTTTTGATGCAAGAAATACTATAGGACCTTTAAAATCTTCTGGTTTTCCCCATCTACCTGCTGGAATTCTAGCTAAGATGGATTGACTTCTATCTTCATCATTACGTAAAGCTTCTGTATTATCTGTAGCGATGTAACCTGGAGCTATAGCGTTAACCTGTACATTTTTTGAAGCCCATTCGTTCGAAAGCGCCATCGTTAACTGACCAATCGCACCTTTTGAAGCTGCATAACCAGGAACGGTAATTCCGCCCTGAAAAGTAAGCAACGATGCGGTGAAAATGATTTTACCAGAACCATTAGCAACCATATCCTTACCTATTTCTCTACTTAGAATAAACTGCGCATTTAAGTTAACCTCAACAACTTTATCCCAATATTCATCAGGATGTTCTGCTGCTGGCTTTCTTAAAATTGTACCTGCGTTATTTACTAAAATATCTATTTTAGGGTGATTAGCTTTTACAGCCTTTATAAAGTTGTAAAGTGACTCTCGGTTAGAAAAGTCACATTGGTATGCTGTGAATGTTTTGCCTATTTCAGCAACTCTTTTACCTATTGCAGAACCTTCCTTTTCTAATGATGCCGAAACACCAATAATATCTGCACCAGCCTCTGCTAAAGCTTCTGCCATTGCAAAGCCTATACCTCTTTTACAGCCAGTAACGAGAGCTGTTTTCCCTGTTAAATCAAACATAATATCAAGGATTATCTTAACTCATTAATCTTACAAACATCCATATCTCCATAATCCAAGTTCTCACCTGCCATTCCCCAAATAAAAGAATAACTAGCTGTACCTGAACCAGAATGAATAGACCAAGGCGGAGAAATCACTGCCTCTTCATTACCCATCCAAATGTGTCTTGTTTCTTGTGGCTGACCCATAAAGTGACAAACAGCTTGATCTTCTGGAACTTCAAAATAGAAATAAACCTCCATTCTTCTGTCGTGCACGTGAGCTGGCATAGTATTCCAACTACTTCCTGTCTTTATGGTTGTCATTCCCATTTGTAACTGGCATACATCCACAACACTGTTTACGATGTATTTTCTCAATGTTCTTGCATTTGCAGTTTCTGCAGAACCCAATTCTATAACCTCAACATCATTAGTTCCTATTTTTTTGTTTGGGAATTTTTTATGTGCAGGTGTAGAGTTTAAATAGAATTTAGCTGGCTCACTAGCATCTTTGCTAGAAAACTCAACATCTTTATTTCCTTGACCAAGATATAAGGCTTCCTTATGATCTAACTCATAAGTATCTCCATCTACAGTTATAACTCCAGAACCACCTACATTGATAATTCCTAATTCTCTTCTTTCTAGAAAAAAAGATGCCTTAAGTGGATCTATCGTTTCTAGTTTTATCTTTTTATTAACTGGCACAAGTCCTGCCACCATAAACCTGTCGTAATGCGTATAAACCCATCTTAATTCATCAGTTTTCATAACATTTTCAATTAAGAATTCTTCTCTTAATTCTTGGGTATCGTACTTTTTTACAGCTTGTGGACTAGATGCGTATCTTGTATCGTATTTTGACATAATAAATTTTTAATTGTAATCGATTACACAAATATATAAATAAATCTGATAATTGCTATTTTCGGATTATGAATTTGTTAAAATAGTAATTGTTTTTTTGATAAATTAATGAAATATGCTATTCTTTGATTTTATATTTAATTACTCATGAAATAAAAGTATGGGATTACAACATCTATTTAATTCACTTTCAATATAGTTCAACTAATTCCTTGGTTAGTAAAATAAAAAACCCATTCATAATGTTACGAATAGGTTTTTTAACGGTAATCCTTTGATTGATTTCTACTCCCAAAAAGCCTCAATCTCTTCCAAAGACTTTCCTTTTGTTTCTGGAATGAACTTATATGTTAAAAAGATAATTACTAAAATGAAGGCAATAAATATAAAATATGGCATTGAGCCATTCCAAGGTGCGCTGTTGTTGGCTTCACTTTCCATTAAAGGTGGAAAGGTCGCAGAGACCAAACCATTTGCAGCCCATTGTGCTGCTACCGCTACGGACATTGCCACACTTCGTATTTTATTTGGAAACATTTCTGACAAAATCACCCAAACTACGGGTCCCATGGACATAGCAAAAGAAGCTATAAATATTAACACTCCAATTAAAGACACCAAACCAACTGCCTTTTGTTGTAGTGACACTCCTAATAACAAAAAGCCAATTATCATACCTACAGAACCAATATAAAGTAATGGTTTTCTACCATACTTATCTACAGTGTACATAGCTACAAACGTAAACACTAGATTCACAAATGCCAATAATATTTGTTGTGCTAAGATATCTTCCTTTCCAAAACCCAAAGCCTTTTCAAAAATATCCGCCCCATAATACAATACAGCATTGATACCTGTAAATTGTTGTAAAACTGATAATGCCGTACCAATTATTATGATTATCAAAATGGCTTTTGAAAAGTAATTGACTTTTACTTTTTTTTGCTCCTGCTTTATCAATGACTCTTTAATTTCTTTGATTTCATTTTGAGCCTGTTGCTCTCCGTGTACTTTATTCAATATACTCAATGCTGCTTCGTCATCCCCTTTAATAGCTAACCATCTGGGACTTTTGGGAACAAACATTAACAATATCAAAAACAATATACTAGGTATCAGTTCTGACCAAAACATCCTTCTCCATCCGAACTGAATATTTTGAGCTTCAGTTAGGTTGTTTCCTATAAAGTAAGTAGCCAAGAACACTACGAAAAATCCGACTACAATAGCCAATTGATAATAAGCAACCATTTTACCTCTAATGTTACTTGGTGCAATTTCGGCAATGTACATTGGTGCATTCATTGACGCAATACCTATACCCAGTCCACCTACAATCCTAAATATCATCAGCACAGTTACGGTTTCAGGAAAAATTTCGGGCAAACCTGAACCCCAAGCTGAAATTGTAAATAAAATAGCTGAAATTATAAGTGATTTTTTTCTACCTATTTTAATACTTAATGGTCCTGCAACTAATGCCCCAACTAAACAGGCCCAAAGAGCACTACTTACTACCAAGCCCTTCATATCAGCATCTAGTTCAAAGTATTTACTTAAGAAAAATTGTGCTCCATTAATTACACCTGTATCGTAACCAAATAGTAAACCACCAAGGGCAGAAATGGCGGTAATTAGCAGTAAAAATGTCTTCTTATTCATTGTTATATAATTAGTTAGTTAGTTTAGCTTCTATTAAAACAGGTAAATGATCTGATGGATATTGCATATTCCAATTATCACTCAACACTGCATATTTGTTAACTTCAATATCTTCCGAAACGAATATATAGTCGATTCTTCGCGTTACAGCTTGGTCAAAATGAAACCCATTAAACGTTCCTTCTGGACCAAATTCTAATTCTGCAACTTCCTTAGAATCTTTTAAAGTTTGCGTAATATAATCAATACTTTCGTGATTAGGCTTCATATTAAAATCGCCAGTTAAAAACACTGGATAACCTTCTGTATTTAAGCTTTTTATTTTATCTAAAATTAAAATAGCACTTTTTGAACGCGCCTCTTTACCCACGTGATCAAAATGCGTGTTGAATACCCAAAACTTCTTCTTAGTTGTATTATTCTGAAACAAGGCATAAGTACATACGCGATTACAAACTGCATCCCAACCCATACCGACTTTATCTGGTGTTTGGGACAACCAAAATGTTGAAGAGTCTATTACTTCTAAATCTTTTTTATTGTAAAAAATAGCTGAAAATTCACCTTCGTCTTTACCATCATCACGACCAACACCAACAAAACTATAATCAGTTAACAAACTATCTAAATCTTTCATTTGATTGGGCATAGCTTCTTGTACACCCATAACATCTGGTGCGTAAAATTTAATTTGATTCACCATAAAAGGTTTACGATTCGTCCAACTGTTTTTTCCTTCTTTCGGGTAATCTAATTTTATGTTGTAACTCATTATTTTCAGGTCTTGAGATAAGACCGACAATGAGGTTAAAACAACTAAAAGTGTTATAAAATTTTTCATCTTTACTCTACAAAAATAGTTTCGGTTTGTTCAGATATTCCATTTTCATTAAAAGCTTCAATGGTAAAATAATACGGTGTATCTCTATCTAAGCAGCGCATAAAATGCTCATTGGTATCATATACTTGCCAAGATTGGTAAAGTTTGTCTGGTGCTATTCCCCAACGGATGTTATACCCTTGTGCACCTTCAACTTTATCCCAAGAAAATGAAATATCTCTACGGTCTTTTTTGCGGTTGATTTTGAAGTTAGAGACTTTGCTTGGTGCTTCGCCTAAACCTAATCCAAAAACTCTAATTTCGGACATTGCGAAGTTATTTCCTGGTACTTTTACATTGTTATATCTAACGTATTTTGCTTTTACAGGCTCATCTAAAACAAGGTAAGCATTTGGTGCATCAATATCACTTTTATTTCTATCCACAACCGTTTTCCAGTTTTTACCATCCTCAGAAGTTTCAATAGTAAATTGATGTTTCAAACCTTCTACACGTGTGTAAATTCCAGAATCGTGATCGTGATAATTTAGTTGAATGGCGTGTACTGTTCCTTCATTTAATAATTCAATAGTAATCCATTGTTTATCATCATTCGCCTCTGCAACCCAAAAGGTTTTAGGGTTTTCATCGGTTAAAACATTTGCTATTATTTGCCCTTCGGTATTCGTTTCTGTCGGTATTTCTTTGACTTCAACTTCATCATTATTAGATGTGAATTTCATTATTTGTTGAAGTGAGGAAGATACTGTTACATTCCCTTTGTAAGACAATAACATCCAACCGTTATGTTCGCCAGCTTTTGTTGGATGATTTGGTCCAAAACGCGGGTAATCGCCGTAGGACGTATTGCTATACATTAAACCATCATCGTCAAAATAGGTTGGGAACATACACAAACGACGTTCCCATTGCGAGTTTGATGCCAACGCCATAGTTGCAAAATGCCAGTATTGACCGTTGGTTTGCTTCACTGTAATTCCGTGTCCTGCACCATTGGTAAATCCGCCAGGTTTAAAACTCATCGGGTTATTTTTCATGTAAGTGAAAGGGCCAAGTGGCGATTCGCCTATATAAGCACCATCAGCATAAACGTTGAACTGTGTTCCTGGTGCGGCATATTGTAAGTAATATTTTCCGTTGTGTTTAGTCATGGAAGCACCTTCCATATAACCTTCTTTTAAGGTTGGATGAAAATTGTTTTCACCAAAACGTTCCCAACCATGCTTTTCTTCATCTAAATTTATCAGCTCTTTTCTAACACCGGTCTCTAAGAAACGGTCATCTTTGTTCAACATTTTTACACGAACTGGATGCACGTTAGAACTTCCCCAATATAGATACGATTTGCCATCATCGTCAATAAATAATTCGGAATCTTGAATATTATTTGAAATGGAAGCAGTTGGTGACCATTTCCCACTCTTGGGATCATCTGTGTATAAAATACTACCATAACCTGCTGGATCACCAGCAAAATAAACCAAAGAATCTTTGTAGTTGAATGCTGTTGGTGCATTGCTTCCTTCAAAAAACCATTGTTGCGGTTTGATGAATTTCCAGTTGACTAAATCTTTGGAATGCCAATACCCAAATGAACGTGTTACGAACATATAATATTCGCCTTTAAACTCAATAACTGCAGGATCTGCACCAGAGCGATACGATATATTTCTGCTAGAATTATAAACCATATAGGTGTAGTCTATATCTAGCGGATTGATGTAGGTTTGCATAGTATCTATTGCTGTTGATTCAGTTTGTTTATCTTCTGTTCCAACAGTATTGTCATCTTTCTTTTGTTTACAAGATACCATTGCTATAATTAGGAATGAGAGTTGTATAGTGTGTCGTAATTTCATTTTAATGATGATGATATTTTGAACCTGTATTACCTCTTAGTTTTTCGAATTGTTTGTAAGCATTGTCTACACGTTGCTTTGGTGCTTTTTCAAATTCTTTCTCAGTAACCTTATATTGTTGTTGTAATTCGGCTAAACGTGTTCTTAGTTTTGCTTCAATCTCGTCGTAATTGTCGTCATCGATAAGATTGGTTAACTCTTTTGGGTCGGTTTGTAAATCATATAATTCCCACTCATCTATATCGTCATAAACATGAATTAATTTATAACGATTGGTACGTACACCATACATCTTTTTCACCATATGGAATGCTGGATAATCGTAATAATGGTAGTAAACCGCATCTCTAAAATCCTCATCATTTTCAGTACCATCTAGTAAACCGGCAAAGGATTTTCCTTGCATATCACTAGGAATATCAACACCTGCAAAATCTAAAAAAGTTTCTGCAAAATCGAGGTTTTGAGTTAAGCCTTCAACTACAGTTCCTGGTTTAATTTTTTCAGGATATTGAATTAATAATGGCATTTTTAAGGATTCTTCATACATAAAACGCTTATCAAACCATCCTTTTTCACCCAAATAAAATCCTTGGTCAGACGTGTAAACTATAATAGTATTTTCTGTTAAACCATTAGCATCTAAATAATCTAACAATTTACCGATACCTTCATCAACCGAAGCTATGGTTGATAAATATTCTTGCAGATAACGTTGTCCTTTCCATTCTGCTAATGCTTTTCCTGATAAGTTTGCATCATGAAAAGCATCATTTTTTGGTTGATACGCTTTATCCCAAGCAGCTCTTTGCTCTGGTGTCATTCGTTCAAAATCGGTTTTCCAAGGATTCCAAGCCAATTCTGGACTACCTTTTTCCTTAGTCATTTTAAGGTCGTGACCTTCATACATATCACTATAAATAGTTTGTAATTGGTCTTTTGATGCAGTTGAATTTTCGTGCTTAGTAAAGTACGTATCAGGTAATGGAAATTTCACTGAATCGTACTTATTAACGTGACGTAACGCTGGCATCCAATTACGATGTGGCGCTTTGTGATGCACCATTAAAAAGAAAGGCTGTTCGCTGTTTTTCTTTTCATCAATGTAATCAATTGTGTAATCCGTAATTAAGTCGGTTGCATAACCTTTAACCACAGTTGTATCAGGTAACTTGGTTGTCCAATGTGCAGTGGTATCAATGTGTTTTTTGTTGATGTGAACGGTATCTTGAATCTTAATAAACTGCGGATTGTAATAGTTCCCTTGGTCGTTTAAAATATTCCAGTGGTCAAAACCTTCAGGATAACCGTGTAAATGCCATTTACCTACTATTGCAGTATTGTAACCTGCTTCTTTTAGCAATTTTGGAAGCGTTTGTTGTGAACCATCAAAACGGTCGCCATTCATTCTAAATCCATTAACATGACTATGTTTTCCTGTTAACACTACAGCACGACTTGGTCCGCAAATAGAATTGGTACAGAAATTATTTTTGAAAATCGCACCGTTTTTTGCCAATCTATCAATGTTTGGTGTTGGTGCCAGTTGACCAATAGGATGACCATACGCGCTAATAGCTTGCGCTGCGTGGTCGTCTGCCATGATGTAAATGATATTTGGTCGTTTTGAGTTTTCAGTTATATCCGCATTGACAGCTTCTGACTTGTTTTCTTTACAAGACTGAAGCACTAATAATGAAATTAATATGAAAGAGATGTATCGCATTACTTTTTAGTTTTTATAATTTTAGTTTGAACAACCTCATCGTTAATTACTGTACGCTCAAAAAAGTTGAACACAATATCTAATTCTTCATAAGGAATTCTGGAAATTTCGTGACGTGCTTCTTTGACGATATTGAAATAGAAAGACGTTTCAAATTCCTCTAATTTATCAGCAATAATTTTAGAACCATCTAGCATTATATAACCATCTTTTGTTGGCGCACAATAATGGTGTGGCGCATTTCCGTAAGGTACTAGTTGGTCTTTTGTACCGTGATACAACACCGTTGGCACAGCGTTTTCTGGCGTCATATAACTTGCATCTACAATAGCACCTGCGCAAGAAAAAGCACCTGCAAATTTTACATTGCTGTAATCTTCAGCATTATCTACAAAATACTCGCGCATAAAAACTGCATTTAGAATACCTTCAGCACCAGCGCTACTACCACCAGCAATGATTTTTGTAGTATCAATTTGAAGCTCGTTAGCGTGTTCAACCACATATTTTGCTGCATCCATATAATCGATAGCAGCTTGTTTAAAGGTCTCAAGCTTTTCGTCCTTACTACAATCGCAACCAAAACCTGTTTTTTTACCTTTTCTTAGCAAACGGTACGAAATGGAAATACCAATGTAATTCTGCTCTTTCGCTGCATATTTAACTAAATTTTCATCATCTATGTATTCTCTGTGACCACCTGAAAATCCACCACCATGCATCCAAAGCAATACAGGTAACGTGTCTGTTTTTTTGATGTTTTCTGGTGTGTAAACGTCTAGTTTTAATGTGTCTTTTCCTTTGATCGAGTAGGTGTAAGTCGCTTTGTTTTGTGCCGAAATTGTTAACACAAAAAAGAAAATAAATACGTTTATTACTAATTTCATTTAGTCTAGTTTTTCAATTAAAATACCGCTAATTACAGGTAGACCTTCAATAGCGTTGAGTTTTAAAGTTAATCCTTTTTTTGTTTGAATAGTTGCCTGAATAGTTACACCATATTTTTCTGGATAAGCTTGGGCTAAATTCAATTGTTCTTCTATTAATGTATCGTTAATATACACATCAAAAATGCGCTGTGTTTTAGTATTTCTTGAAGTTACTTCTGAAAGGTTATAAATATTTTCAGTTGGTTTAATTTGTGGCTCTACGAAGTATAATTTCACCTTATAGTTACCTTCAGGAACGTCCAGTTGATATTCTGTGCAACCTTCCAATAAGGTTTGAAATAATGGTTCTGCATCGGTGTTCTTAATGTTATGTGGCAGACCTTGATTTTTATCTTTGGTCATCCCAAAAGCTGAACCATTTTTATACCCAAACCATCCTTTTTTATACGCTTGGTCTGGTACAAATGTGATGTTTTGTGTTTTATCATAAAAGTTGAAATGCGCACCTAAATTAATGGCGAAACGTTTGAAGTTTTTAAAGTCAAAAACTTCAATACGATTGACTTTTATTGTTTTTTCTTCGGAAATGCTTTCTTTTGAAACTGCAATAGAATTATTACCATTTTTGAAAGGCATATCAATAGAAACAACACCATTTTCAACTTTAAAACTACCTAAATTATTACCATTCAAACTAACATTGACTTCATTTCGATTGGAATAAATTTGAACAGGAAAAACTTCCTCTTCAAACAAAGTCAATCCTTTTAAATTATCTGTTGAGATATGAATAAATGGTGCACCTTCATCTAAAACCGATTTGTACCAATAATAAATATCTTTTGGTTTGCGGTCGTATTGCACTAATCCTTT
>JASBSE010000584.1 GCA_030149115.1 Winogradskyella sp.
TGTAAAAATAGGAAATTGATTTGCTATATGCGATTTTAGATTTACGATTTCTACTTACTTTTCATAAATGGTATTTTTGAAAATTTTAAATTTGAAAATGCAAATAAAACTAATCGCCATAGGCAAAACGGACAATAAAAATCTTCAGACCTTAATTGAAGACTACAAAAAACGGCTGAGCCACTATATAAAATTTGAATTTGAGATTATACCAGATCTCAAAAAAGTGAAGCATCTTTCTGAAGAACAACAAAAAGAAAAAGAAGGAGAACTAATCTTGACTAAAACTCAAAATTCTGACGTTTTAGTCTTACTAGATGAAAATGGAAAACAAATGGATTCTGTAGCATTTTCTGATTACTTACAAAAGCACATGAATTCTGGAATAAAAACATTGATTTTTGTTATTGGTGGTCCTTATGGTTTTTCTGAAGAGGTTTATAAAAGAGCCAACGGAAAATTAGGATTATCAAAGATGACATTTTCGCATCAAATGGTTCGCTTATTTTTTACAGAACAATTATACAGAGGGTTTACTATTTTAAAGAACGAACCATATCATCATAGATAACCAACCGAGTAAACCCTCTGGCATAATTAAACGTCGAAACGTTTTATTTCAATTTTAGTGTGTTTTAAATACTTCTTTTCTCTTTTTCAATTGGCGTGTTAAATCGTTAATAGTTTCATTAACTGCCATTTCATAAGAGGCTTTGCTTGATGTTGCAAAAATGCGCGGACCAGGAAGGCTCAATTCTATATTACAAATTTTACCTGCTTCGTGGTCGTTATCATCATGTTTAATGTAAACCTGAGCTGAAATTAAGAACTCAAATTTATCTGCTAATTTTTCTAACTTTTCTGTTGTAAACGCTGATAATGTTTCACTTACATCTGTGTTTACATATTGAAAATTTACCGTCATAATTTTACTTGTTTTAATTAATAATTCCTTTATCTAATATACGACAAATTATAGGAAGCTCTACTGACATTTATCATAAAGTAAAGCTAAAATATTTAAAAATACACGGGCTTTCTCAAGCCATTTTTATAACCTATTTTTGACAAAAACATGTCCATGCAAATTGTATTCGCTACCAACAATAAAAACAAGATAAAAGAAGTGCAATCTTTGGTTCCAGAACACATCAAACTTTTAAGTTTAGCAGATATTGGTTGTCATGAAGAAATCCCTGAAACCACTGGCACAATAGAAGGTAATGCACAGCAAAAAGCCAGGTATGTAAAAGATAATTATGGTTACGATTGTTTTGCCGATGATACAGGATTAGAAGTAGAAGCGCTAAATGGCGAACCAGGTGTTGACACAGCATATTATGCTGGCCCGCATCGTAGTGCTGAAGACAACATGAACAAATTACTTACTAATCTTAAAAACGCAACTTCTCGTTCTGCTCAGTTTAAAACCGTAATTGCCTTGCACCTCAACGGACAACTTACAACGTTTACAGGAATCTGTAAAGGTGAAATAACCCCAGAGAAACAAGGTAAAAAGGGCTTTGGCTACGATCCTATTTTTAAGGCTGAAGGCTATACACAAACTTTTGCAGAAATTTCTTTAGAAGAAAAAAATAAAATAGGACATCGTGGTAAAGCTGTTTCCCAGTTTATTGAATTTTTAAATCAGTTTTAACAAAAATTATGTGAATTAACACACTTTACTGTTATCTTTAAATATGAATAAATTCAAGTTTATGAAACTTCTTCAGTTACTTTTTATTGCACTCATTGTTTTTAGCTGCGAAACAAAAAAGGAAAACACCTCGTTAAATCCCGAAAACTGGTCTAAAAGAGCAATCGAGTTAAAAGCATCGGACTCTTTAGAGTATGGGAAGTCTTACCTATCTATTTATTCTCAGATATATAGCCTCTCTGAACATACAAAGCATAATTTAACCTCTATGGTAAGTATGAGAAATACAAGTGATAAAGACACTATTTACCTTTTAAGAGCCGAGTATTATGACACTCATGGTAAATCTGTGAGAAAATATTTTGATTACCCTATTTATCTTGCTCCCATGGAAACCACTGAAATTGTTATAGATGAAGTTGACATTTCTGGTGGAACAGGTTCTAACTTTATTTTTGAATGGAAAACCCCAGCAAACTGCTCAGAACCTCTTTTTGAAGGTGTTATGACATCTACAATGGGACAACAGGGTTTATCTTTCACAACTCTCGCTAAAAGAATTGAATAGTATGGCCGAAATTCTATCAACTGTATTCTTAATCTTTGCAGTGATAGATCCTATTGGATCTATACCTGTGTATTTAGAAGCTACCAAAGAGTTTGATCTTGTCCATAAGAAGAAAATAGCAATAAGAGCTTGTATTGTAGCCTTTATTATCCTATTGTTTTTTATAGTAATAGGACAGCTTATACTAGAAGGTATGTCGGTTTCGCTAGATGCTTTTCAGATTTCCGGAGGTGTCATTTTATTCTTATTTGCCCTCACTATGATTTTTGGAGTAGGAAAGCCTGAACAAGAGAAAAGTACGATTACAGATTATAAGCATGTTACCGTTTTTCCAATAGCAATACCCTCCATAGCATCACCTGGTGCAATAATGGCTGTGGTTCTCATGACTAACAACCACATTTATTCAATAAAGCAACAAACAGTTACTACACTAATTGTTCTTGGTGTTACTGGCATTACTTGCCTTATATTGTTAATTGCTAACCGTCTTCAAAAAGTTATCGGAGATTACGGTATTACCGTATTGAGTAAGATAATGGGGCTTATATTAGCATCTTATGCCATACAAAGTATATTGAATGGCATAAGCAGCTACTTTAACAACATCTGATAGTTGTTTAATCTTGTTTCTTAATCCCAGATTTAAGAGCAGAATCTATTGCTTCTGAATACTTTTTGTCTGCATCAACTTCAAGCATTCCTATGAGCATTAGACAGGTATCTTTATCTATTTCATAACAATAAATCTTATTATCTAGCTTTACACCTTCTGCTTCAGATTTTCCATACATATATAGCACTTTAACTCCATTTATTTCTTTCTCTCCAGAACTCGTAACCTCAAAATTTTGAGCAGAAGTACTTTCGTTCAATTTTTTCTTAGCAGCCTCATAATTTTCTGGCACATACATTCCCATAACGACAGCCTTAGGGCTTTCTGATACATAAGTATTCGGTGTTGCAGCCATAAATAGATCTTCGTCAACAATCATGTCTACTTTTTTAGACATTAACTCCATAGTACGTGCTTGTTTTTCTGCTTCTGTTTCTTGAGCATTAGAAAAAAGACCCATGAAAATTGTTGCAATGATTATAATTTTTTTCATTTTATAAATTTTAAATTTCTCAAATATAGAATTAATTCAATCAAAAATTTCCACTAAAACTCATTAATAACGATATAGTCAAATAAAAGAGTATCTTTGCGCCAAAATTCGCGTATATTAAATAAAACGCGAAAACCTCAGAGTGAGGTGTGTTACGAGAAGTTTTGGTTTAAGTATGTCGATACGCTTCTAATGTAACACTACATTAATTTATCGCATACATTAAAACAAGAATGAGTACATTCCAACAACTTGGTCTTAATGAAGACCTTCTTAATGGTATTTCAGATTTAGGATTTGAAACACCAAGTGAAATTCAACAAAAAGCAATTCCGGTATTATTAGAAGAAGAGCGCGACCTTGTGGCTTTAGCACAAACTGGTACAGGTAAGACTGCAGCATTTGGTTTTCCTATGCTTCAAAAAATCGATATTAATAGCAGAACCACGCAAGGGCTTATCCTCTCACCTACACGTGAATTGTGTTTACAAATCACCAATGAGCTTAAACTCTATGGTAAATACTGCAAAGGCATAAATGTTGTTGCCATCTATGGTGGCGCCAGTGTAACAGACCAAGCCAAGCAAATTAAAAAAGGTGCTCAAATCGTTGTTGCCACACCTGGTCGTATGAAAGATATGATTAGCCGTAATCTGGTTGATATTTCAAAAATACAATACAGCGTTTTAGATGAAGCCGATGAAATGCTAAATATGGGCTTTTATGAAGATATCACAGATATTTTAGGTCATACTCCAACGGACAAAAGCACTTGGTTATTTTCTGCAACCATGCCTAAAGAAGTGGCGAGCATTGCAAAAGAGTTTATGTACAACCCTATTGAAATTACAGTAGGTAACAAAAACGAAAGTACAAGCAATGTTTCTCATGAATATTATATGGTTAATGGTCGTGATCGTTATTTGGCTTTAAAGCGTTTAGCTGATGCTAATCCAGATATTTTCTCTGTAATTTTCTGTAGAACAAAACGCGATACACAAAAGATTGCTGAAAAACTGATTGAAGATGGTTACAGTGCAGGAGCTTTACATGGCGATTTAAGTCAGAATCAACGCGACTTAGTCATGAAATCCTTTAGAAACAAGCAAATACAAATGCTTGTAGCTACAGATGTTGCCGCACGAGGTATTGATGTTGATGATATTACGCACGTTATCAATTACCAATTACCAGACGAAATTGAAACTTACACACACCGTTCTGGACGTACAGGTAGAGCTGGCAAAACTGGTGTTTCTATGGTAATTGTTGCTAAGAGTGAAGTACGAAAAATAAAAAGTATAGAGCGCATCATTAAAAGGCAGTTTGAAAAGAAAGATATTCCTTCTGGAATGGAAATCTGTGAAGTTCAGCTAATGAGTTTAGCCAAAAAAATTCATAATACTGAAGTTAATCACGAAATTGATAAATACTTAGACAGCATAAATGAACTGTTTGAAGATACAGAAAAAGACGAACTCATTAAAAAATTCTTTTCAGTTGAGTTTACGCGTTTCTTTAACTACTACAAAAACTCTAAAGACCTCAGCGTTTCTGAATCAAGCAGCAGTAATGATGGTGGCGAAAGAAGTTCTGGAACAGACACTCGTTACTTTATAAATGTTGGTCGTAAAGATGGTTATGACTGGATGTCTTTAAAGGATTTCTTAAAAGAAGTATTAGAATTAGGAAGAGATGATGTCTTTAAAGTTGATGTAAAGGATAGTTTTTCATTCTTTAATACAGAGAAAGCGAATGAAGAAAAAGTCTTAGCATTTTTTACAGACTTTAAGTATAACGGTCGTTTTGTTAACGTAGAAGTGAGTGAAAACAAAGGTCGTAGTGGTGGTGGAAGACGCGACAGAGGTCGTGGCGGAAAACGAAAAGGTAATGATAGACCTAGAGGAGAAAAACGATCTAGACGAAGTAATGACTCTAATAAGCCAGAAGGAAGACGCTCAGACAGATCTCCTAAAAAAGGAAGACGTTCAGCTTCTGACAGACCACGTAGATCTAGAAGAAAATAAAGAACGTTTAACGTTTAAGACTAAAATGACCTGTGTAAACTTTGTTTTTGCCAGGTCTTTTTATTTTGAACCAGTAGTCAGCAGCAGGCATTTTTGTACCATTGTAAGTCCCATCCCATCCCAAAGAGTTTGGTGGTATTTGCACAAGAAGTTTACCATATCTATCATAAATAAGGATTTCACTTTCAGGTTCTGAATCTGAAAATTCAATTTGCCAATATTCATTTATACCATCTCCATTAGGTGAAAAAAATCTTGGATAAGATAATAAGTAAATGTCTTCAGTTACAATACCGCAATTATTCTTATCCCTAACGTAAACAACATATTCACCTGGTAAAAGGTTAGAAAATACACTCTCGTCCTGGTAAGTAACATTGTCTAAAGAGTATTCATAATCACCAATACCTTCAACAAAAACAGAAATTGTATTATCATTTTCTGTCCAATCTGTAATCTCAACATTTGTAATCGAAGCCTCATCAGATTCAATGACTATAAAAGTTTTATTACCTACACAAGATATGTCACCTTGTGTAGTTTGCAAACTATTGATAATCTCTACAGCGTAATTCCCTATTTCTCCAACAGTAATAGATTCAGTAGTCTCACCATTATACCAGTTGTAATAATCGTAACCTTCACCTGCACTTAGAACAATCGTTTCTCCGGCACATAAATAAACGGTCTCTTCACCAGATATTGGTGTTTCCAAAACATGCAATTGAAAACTAGTAATATCAAAACAATCTGGACTCAAATTATTCTGGACTCTAACAAAAATGGTTTGAGGATTACTTATATTTTCATAATTGGTTTCTAATGGACTGATATTATTAATAGCATCATCTTCAGACAAATGATATGTTATATTAACACCTGGTAGGCTATAAATTTCACTATTCTGAGTACTTAAATCAAAAGCTTCGTAACCATCATTCTCAATGTCATCACAGCGGTACATATCTTCAGGAGTGTTTGCTACCGGAAAATTATTTATAATAACAATATTAGTTATGTAAAAGGTTTCTCCTGGCGCATTTATTTCTGCAGAAATAGTATACGAACCTGCATTTTGATAGTAATGCGTTGGGTTAGTTTCCGTTGAAGTATAACCATCACCAAAATCCCAAACTATAGAATTTATTTCTGTATTAGAGTTTAGACTAAATTCTGTCCCTTGTCCTAGACACGTCCCTTGTGTAATGATTGAAAAATTGAAAAAAGACGCTATAAAAGGTGGCAAACCAGCACCACAAATCCGATTTCCTAAACTCACAGCGTTTTGAGAATAATTTGAAGCAAAACCAATTTCATCAGGGTTTTCAATAACATCCAAAAATTGTTCTTGAGCTCTTGCAATGTATATTTTTCCATCTACAGCAAGCTGAAGTGCACCTAATATGGTATTAGTATCACTATCATCATAAAGCGTCGTTACAGAATTTATCATATCATTCGCTGTCGTTAAGCTTAAATCAAATTGAAATAACCGACTTGTAATAAATCCAAATAAAAAGTTTTGATCTGTAACATACAGCAAGTTACTATCTGGAGAAAACTCAATTCCGTATGCCCCTGAAGCCGGACCTGTGGAAAAAAATCCATTACCAATTAAAATTGGGTTAGAAACTGCACCTGTTGAATTATCGAAATCAAAAATTTCAACTACACTATTTCCAGACCAAGAAGCCAAAGCTAACCTAGATGCATCAGGTGAAATCTTTAAATACCCCTTTGAATCTAAACCATTATCTCCGTGCTCCTCACCTACTGAAGATGTTATTGGTACCATATTAACTCCTGTATTTGTAACCTGATAAGACAAAAAATTAGTGTTGTTCCAATCGTGAGTTACAACCCAAAAGTCTATGCCATTTGCATGTTTAACAGCAGATATCTTTTCAGTTGTAAATGCATTTAATTCTATATTCTTTTGATTAGTAATATCACCATTCCCTCCATTTAAAGTCATATTTACCTCAGAATATCTAAGTCCATTTGGTCCAGCTAAATCGTCTACAGTGAAAATATAATAAATTGAAAGGTCACCAGGTTTAGGAACAATAATTGCAGACTGTGTACTTGAAGAGTCACCTGTAAGTCCTGTACCATTAGGCATTATATTATGTTGCTTATCCCAAACAGTAATTCCGTCGGTGTAGAAAAGTAAATCACCATTATTTTCTGAAATTGTCGCACAACCTTCGTCAGTAACCAATTCACCATTTGTTAGTGAGACAGGATTTCCTGTACTAAAATCCAATCCTGCATTAACACCAAAATACCAATTTGAAGCTTCAGCTTGTGCAGAAACATTAAAATGGACAAACACCATTAATCCTAATAAGCAGGCTATTTTATTCAAAATTTCTTTTTTTCAGCAATCTTTTATCTGAGAATCTTTTTCGAAAAAGATTAAGCAACAATATAGGAAAAGCCATTAGATGTTGTTAATATTTAGTCAAATCTTTTGCCAAAAACACCAAAATCCGTTTTGTTTATTACCTTTACGCAGTATTTAACACTATGCGACACCTACTATTAATAATTTTATGCTTTACTACAGTTTATAGCTATAGTCAAGATAGTACTGCCACAAAAACTCCTGAAACAGTTAAAGGAACCATTACTAGTTCTACCACTAATGGTCCTTTGAGTGAAGTAAATATTGTGAATATTAATCAGGTAGTTGGTACAGCTAC
>JASBSE010000583.1 GCA_030149115.1 Winogradskyella sp.
AAAATATAAAAACAAAAACAGCACAAGCCATAGCAGGTCAACGAAATGCCAAAAATTAGCAGCAAGTTCTAAACCCAACATATTGTTGGCATTGTACTTTTGTTTAAAATGATTATAAATAACAACAACTATACAAATTAACCCAGCAATAACGTGCAATATATGCACAACTGCTATTATATATATGTAAGATATCGTGATATTACTCGTCGGCCCTGTAAAATTGTATCCAGCCTCAATAATTTGTTTAAAACCCTCTATTTGAGCAAGAATAAAACTGATTCCCAAGATCAAGGTAGCCAACAACCATACCTTGGACATTTGTTGGTTATTCTCTTTTAAGGCTTTTTTGGCTAAAACAAAGGTTATACTGCTTAAAAGAATAATAACAACACTTATGTAAAATGCACTTGGCAAATCATAGTTACTTAACCAATCTTTATCTCTTCGCTGTTTAGAACTCACAATAAAAGCACTTATTAATGCCGAAAAAGTCATGATTAAAGACCCTATACCAAACCAAAGCATCATTTTCTTTGATCTGTCTCTTTTCTCTTGTTGTGTACCTTCTGTTAAATCCATCTATCTCAAAAATTTATCTGCAACATATATAATTTGCAACATCGTAATATAGAAAACACTAGACAACATTAGTTGTTTAGCTGCTTTGACCGTTCGTTGTTTAAATAGTCTAAGCGCAAAAATCAGCATAAGAATTCCTAATAAAAACACCAATACAGCGCCAACGATTGAAAGCTTTAAATCTCCTGTAAAACCTAAAACAGGAATTATAGAAACTAAAACAGTCCAAACACTATACATAATAATTTGTACTGCTGTACCTTTATCTCGCTTACCAGTTGGCAACATAAAGAAACCTCCCTTTTTATAATCTTCATACAAAAACCAACCAATAGACCAAAAATGTGGGAATTGCCAAAAGAATTGAATTGCAAATAAAGTTCCTGGTTCTATACCAAATTCACCACGAGCAGCCACCCAGCCAAGCATAAATGGTATTGCTCCCGGTAATGCTCCAACAAACACAGACAAAGGTGTCTTTGTTTTTAATGGTGTATAGACACTTGTATATAAAAAAATGGAGATTGCTCCCCACATTGCTGTCTTAGGATTAATATTATAGAGTGTTACTATGCCTAGAATTGTAAAAACTGTAGCAATAATAAATGCCGTATTAACAGACATACGACCAGCAGGTATAGGTCTGTTTTTTGTCCTATCCATTAAGGCATCTAAATCCCTTTCAATAATCTGATTGTATGCATTTGACGCACCTACCATGAAATATCCACCAAGCGCTAACAGAACAAGCGTAGTATAATTTATAGACTCAGCACCTAACAAATACCCTGCAAGTGCAGAAAACACCACACTTATGGATAATCCCATCTTAGTGATTTCCTTAAAGTCTGTGATAGCAGAAGTTTTTGATACCGAAGATTTTGTGCTACTACTCAATTCTTGATGATTGTCCTATTCTTAGCGAGTGCAAAGATACTTTGAAAAAAGGTTTTCACCAACGCAATAGAAAATTTTAATAGACCGTATTGTTTTAAAAATCGTTATACCAATTAAAAAGGTCTGTCCTTACACCTAAACTAAACCAAAGTGTGTTTGATTCTGAGGTAGATGAAGTTACTGTTTCTGGATTAAAATCTCGATAAACAATATTAGCAAACACTTTTAAATTCGTTTCAGGATTAAGCAGGTAGCCCATTTGATGTTCCCACATAAAACTATTGGTTTTATTTCCTTGACCAATAGTTATACCCGTATCTGAAACACGATCGTTGTAATCTCTATAAATATCACCACCATACGAAAAACTGTCTTCATCTGTATTAAAGTCAAAACCTCTTTGACCAATAATTAACTTGGTATCTGCAAACCAACGCTTATAATTATAGCGACCAATTAACACCAACTCTCTAAAATTAGATCCCCAAAGATGCGCCATCGGCTGATTAAAATGTCCATAATTTAGAATTTGAGTATTATGAGAATAGGTATATGGACGCACCTGATTGTATTCTACCTGAAGTAATAAATTATCCACCTTAAATGCATTAAAATATTTAGCACCTAACTGAAAACCAAACTTATTTTTCCAGCTTTTGTTCCCACCTGTTACATCGCTTAAAGAAAATTCATCTAAAATGAATTGTCCATAGAGATTAACCTTATTATTCCATTTGTATTTACCACTAAGACCTAGGATAGCATTTCCTGCTCCTTGTCCTGTTTGAAACTCAATTGCTCTAAAGAATATTATCGGATTAAGATAATTAACATCAAAACCTCTACCATTGGTATCTGCCCACATTACCGATTCAAATAATCCTATATTAAGCCTTTTAGATACATTCCAACTTAGATAATGATTTGCCATATACTTGGTTAAAAAGGCATCGTCTACCACTACTTCTGGTCGTACATCCTTAAGCCACATCCAAGTACTTGTGTACTTTATTTTCCAAAAACTCGTGTTCAATTTCAAGAAAGGATAAGGACTAGCGACATCACTTTGAAACAATGAACGATAACCATCTCCTATAAAATTTTTACCATGTCCAAATTGAATATTTAAAAAATCTGCCGGCGTGTAAGATAAATACGCTTCTGCCACTGGATAATCATACGAATTTTCTTTAAATCCTTTACCAATGCCACGACCAGGAATTATTGCTGGATCTGGACCAAAAGCCTTTAGACTTTCCGCATAAGTATTAAAATAGTCTGCAAACCTTCCTTGACTTTCGTAAACCGATGTTGAAATATTAAAACGCTTACCCAATCCTGCTTGAATGTATACTCCTCTTGTATTATTCCAAGTACCATCATCTCCTTCAGTTTCACCTCCAAGTTGCAAATCTACAATTGGATCTACGGTAAACCAGTAATCTTTTCCCTGAATCTGAACTAAGTGCTCGTTATATACCTTTCTACCTAACCAACTATCTGTTTCCTTCGCTAAGCTTTCTTTTTCTGATTTAATATCATAATATTTAGCAACTTCTGCTTGAATAAAAGGCTTTGCTGCTGTATGGCTATTAGTGCCTATAGCATTCATCTCATCATCAAAACGTGCGTAATAAGAATGTGTAAAAGGAATGTTTAATTGGCTGCTATACTCTAAACCTTCATAGGGTTTTGTGTCTTTATTTACATTATCAAACTCATTAGACAAAGTTGCATTTAAATCGTCTTTTGTTTTCTGACCATTAACATTTGTAACACCATCTTCATTATTATAAGTTTCTTTAGTAGGCTTCACCAAGGGTATATTTATACTTAAACTATATTGAACAAAAGTCGGCTTACCGTTATATGTTGCTGGTTCTATTTTTGGCAAAGAATCAAAAATACGTTTACTTTCTTCCTTTAATTCGTCATAGATGGCATCTACATAAACAACCTTGAACACCCCCTCTTTGTTAACTTCAAATAATACTTGCAAGCTACCGCTATAATCTTCATCAATTACTACCTGAGGTACTTTAAAATTTTTGTAGATAAAGTCATTCAATGTGAGATTGAAACAGGATTTTAATTGATCTACAACAAGCGAATCACATTCGCTAAATACAGGTGGCTTTTCGTAAGTAGATAAGGTTTGAGAATTACTCAGTAAAGAAATTAATAAGACGGTAACAAGCCAAATATGCTTCATAAAACAGACCAAAGAATTAGTGCTCGAAAGATACTTATTTTTTTTAGTAACCCTAAAACAAAAAACCGCTACCAAACGGTAACGGTCTTAATTAATGTAAAACACATATCAATTATTCACCATAAACTTAATTGGTAAATTATAAATAACTCCAACAGGTTTCCTTTGCTGATAACCAGGTGTCATACTCGGTATCTTATCTATAACGCGCTTTGCTTCTTTTTCTAAAACAGGGTGTGGAGTTCTAATTTTCACATCAGTTACGTTACCATTTTTATCTACCGTAAATTGTGTTTGGATTCTCTGTAAGCCATATATACCATGATCACTAGCTATATTAGTATTGAATTTTTTACTCACAAGCTTAGTTATCTTATCGGACATGCATTTTTTTCTATCCTCGTTGGTTTTCATTTTTTCGCATCCTGGATATATTGGCGCCTTCTCAATTTTATAAAAAGGCACATCAACCGGTACATCCACTTTTTCTACAACGATATCTTCTGGCTTAGCTATAGGATTATTTGTAGGTTTAGGATCATCTGGCGTGAAAATTTCTTCTATAATATCTGGAGTGTTATCCTCAACCTCTTTATAAACATCTTTCAACTCTTTGCTTCGCTCCACCTTAGGCTCATTTTTCTTTTCTACAACTTGCTCTTCACGATAATTGGGCACAACATCTATAGTTGCTAAGTCGTTAATTTCTACAGCATCAATCGTTACCTTTTTTTCTTGAAACTGCATTTCAAAGAGTCCATAGGTAGCAAGCAAACAAAGAATCAACCCTATTTGAAAATACAGGGTTGAGTTTTTTTGTAAATTTGCATCATGCTTTTGTGATTTCTTTACCTCAGTAGTGCTCTGACCAGCAGTATTGAGATTCTTTTCAGAATTTTTCATAATACGTATTATTTAAAATGTTAATATTATGATAAAGTCACAATAAGCATACCAAAAAGAAAATCCCGTCCAATTAATTTTGAACGGGATTTTTATATTTGAGTTTAAGTGTCTTCTTACTTAATCATTTACTTGGAAAACAATTGGAATAGAAAATGGCATAACCACTGCTTTACCTCTTTGCTTACCAGGTTTCATTTTAGGCAATTTAGCCAAAACTTGTTGAGCTTCTTTCTCTAAAGCTGGGTGCGGACCACGTGTTTGAATTGCTGTTACATTTCCGTTTTTATCAACCTTAAATCTACAGAAAATTCTTTTCTTACCTGGAGCCAATCCTAAATCTTGAGCTAAGTCTGTATTAAACTTTCTTTGAATGAATTTGTTTACTTTATCATTCATACATTCCTTCTTAGCAGCATTTCCTTTTTCGTTTTCACATCCTGGAAAAACTGCAACGTTTTCAATAACATGAAAAGGAACTTCTAAAACCTCTTCTACCTCTTCTACTTCTACTTCCTCAACTTCAACAATTTCAGTTTCCATTTCAGTTTCTGTAGATTCAATTACTGTTTCTTCAACTTCAACTTCATCTTCTACAACCTCAATTACTTCTGGCGCCGCAGGTGGTGGAGGTGGTGGAGGTGGTGGAGTGACGATTTGTTCGGTTACAGGTGCTTCTTCTTCAAATTCATCATCTACATTAAGCGTATCTGCAACGATATCACTCTTTTCATAACTCTTGTATTCTAGAGCCATATATGTAAAGCCTAGCATCAATGCTAATCCAACAGCAAAATACAATGAGCTGTTTCTACTTACATCTGATTTTGGATTCTTTTTAAGTTCCATATTGAAATTTCTTTTTATAGAGTTGCTAATTTAATTAAATAATAAGAAAAAAAGCAAAACTTCTTTTTATTTTAACTTTATTATATCTATTCTGGCTGCAATTAACGTGCCAATTACAACCCCAAAACAATTTGCTAACAAATCGTATGTGTCATAAGTCCTATTTTGATTAAGTTGATGCTGCAAAACCTCTAACAGAACGCCGAATAGAACAATAATTACAAATACAAACCAAAGTTTACATCTTTTTTTGCTGGTTTTAAAATAAGTTATCCACAAACCTGATAAGCCAGCATAGGCTAAAAAATGATATATTTTATCGTCAAATGAAGACCCTAGACTTGGCACTCCATTTAGGTTTATAAATGTTACTATAATCAGTGCTATTGTATAGACAACAGTAACTGATAATAGGAGTTTTCTAAGCACTTATTAAGGCTTTATAATCTTCTGCAGATAATAAATCATCAATTTGAGAAGCGTCTGAAAACTTTATTTTAATCATCCAACCGTCACCATAAGGATCTGTATTAACCTTTTCTGGCTCATCTTCTAAGTTTTCGTTAAACTCAATAATTTCTCCAGACAATGGTAAGAATAAATCTGATACAGTTTTAACAGCTTCAACTGTACCAAAAACTTCTTCAGCATCAAGAGTTTCGTCTACAGTTTCTACTTCAACATAAACAATATCACCTAATTCCCCTTGGGCAAAATCTGTAATGCCTACAGTTGCAATATCACCTTCTATTTTAATCCACTCGTGGTCTTTAGTGTACTTTAATTCTGATGGTATATTCATCTTAAATTGTATAATATATTAGTGAAGCAAAAGTAAATTTTTAATTGCTTGTTTTCAAACCTAAATCCTAAAATTAATTTCCGAAGTTATAACGCAACGTAATACCAGATCTTAACGAGGTTTGAGGGAACGATGTAGATATAGCAAAATCTGAGAATGTGTAATCAAAATAAAAGATAGCTGTAAGATTTTTACTAAACGCATAGTCTGCTGAAAACTTCCCACTCCATATAGTCTGCCCTGCGGTAATCTGATTATTATCTAAATCTAAATATCGAATAATTGTTTT
>JASBSE010000597.1 GCA_030149115.1 Winogradskyella sp.
TCTAATTTCATTTGGCCAATGGCTATTGGCAATAAATCGTGAGGCTCACATGTTTTTCTTTCGTTATTCCATTTATTTTGCAAATAGTCTCGTGCATATTCTGGCACCCAAACCGAATTATAATGTCTGGCTAATTGTCTAGAAAGTGTTGTTTTTCCTGTAGATTCTGGACCAAATAACACAACTTTTATGCAGTTGCTTGGTTGCTGTTTAAGCTTTTCTTCCATGCAATATATCCTTGAATTGCTAATACTGTAAAGATAAGATATTGCAATGACAACATCCCTAAACCTCTATATGCATATAATGGTATTGTTATAAGATCACCAATAATCCATAATGTCCAATTCTCAAGCTTTTTGGTTGCCATATACCACATTGCTGTAAAGAAGATCCCTGAAGTTACAATATCAATATAATTAGGTGTTTCTAACTTATACTCAAATCCTACATAAACGAGATAAGTAATAAGCATTGTGAGTAAAAATAGACCTATACCAATTTGTTTCTCTTTGGTGTTTGTTCTAGAAATAGGCACAATGTATTTATCATTTTTCTTGCGAGACCAATTCCACCATCCATAAATACTCATAATTGAATAGTAAAAGTTCATCATCATATCTCCCAAATACTTATTTACATACAATAAATAAACCGTAATAACAGTACAAATAATACCTGTTGGGTACACAAGTATATTTTCCTTTTTTGCATACCAAACACTTGCTATACCAAACACAAAAGCAACCGCTTCTAATACTATTTGATTGGTTGGTGTATTTTGATAAGCATCAAGAAAAAAATCAAAAATGTGGTTCATATTTGCTTCTATTAGTTTTTACAACTTTCATGGTGAGTACACTAATATCCGTATTTTCAAAAGATGTTTCAATAGCTTCAGTCAGAAAAGACATTAGTTCATTAATCTCCCCAAAAATCTGAGTACTTAAAGGGTTTTCCAAAACTTTGAATTTTGAAGCCCTTAAAACCTTGATAAAATCTATGATATGAGCTTCATAATCGTCTTGTAATGGTGATAAGGTTAAGTCTACTGATATTTGCATGATTACAATTTTATCTGTTCAAAAAAATGTTGATTATTCTCAAAGGCAGTGCCAATGACCACAAGATTGGCGCCTGCTTCATACGCTGCTTCTAATTGTGCTTTGGATCTAATACCTCCGCCAACAACAAGAGGTATGTTTAATTCCTGTTTTACATCTGAAATAATTTCAGGCTCTATAGGATGCGTTGCTCCGCTTCCGGCTTCAAGATAGATTAATTGCATCCCTAAAAACGCTCCTGCTTTAGCTGTATCTACAATATATTGTTTATTAGTTCTACTTAAAGGTATGGTATTACTTACACGTTCTACGGCAGTTTGCTTTCCATTTTCAATAAGAATATATCCTGTCGGAAGTACTTCCAGTTGCATTTTGGCTAATTTAGAAACCGCTTCTACATGTTTACCAATGAGATAATCCGGATTTCGACCTGAAATTAAAGACAAAAACAGAATACCGTCAGCCTTATCCGTAATTTGAGTTACATCTCCTGGAAACAAAATTATAGGTAACTCTGTATGATGTTTGATAGCTTTTACCAAAACTTCTGTAACACCTTCATCCACTTCACTGCCTCCAACAAAAATGTGAGTTGCTATAGATTGATTGATTTTTGCTACAATACCTTCAATCGTATTGAGTTCCGTTTTATCTGGATCGATTAAAACAGCAAGCAACCTTTTACCTTCTGCTATAGAAGTTTTTATGTGAGAATAGATGGTCATAGACTAAGGAACGACGTATGCACATGTAAAGCCTTCAAACTCTAAAAACGCAGTATTGTATCTGTATTTT
>JASBSE010000598.1 GCA_030149115.1 Winogradskyella sp.
GGAGGTGGAGGTGGAAATTTCAATCCCGTATTTTTTAGTTCCTTGTCGGCAATAGGTAATTCAACAGAATTTTGTTTTTGTTCTGTAGTCATTCGTTTATAAATCCCAACATATTTTACTAAATCCTTTTGTTTTATAATAGGGTATTCTGCTGGTTTACCATTGCGCTCATTTTCTTTAGCTTCAAGTGTTTCTTTCTTTATCTTTTTTGCCCAAGTATTGTATTCTTCAACTTCTTTTTTTGTAGGTGTCTTTTGTTCCTTTTGACTCGGAGCTGGTGGAGGAGGTGGAGGTGGCGGAATTTGATTAATATCTAAAGTAAAGGCTTTAAAACCAAATTTTTGTACTATAGATTTTACTTTATTAATTGTTTTTTTAGGTGTTTCCGGATCAAATTTAATAGCTACTGTACCCTTTGAATTTTTAGATTTAGATATTTTTTTTAGTTTCTTTTCAATGCTTTCTAGTGTGCCAATTTCATCATCAACTAATAGTTGTCCTTCTCTGTTGATGAAAATCCACATGATTGGTTTTTGTTGGTCTAGAATATTTTCAACTTTTTGCCACTCGCTATTTTTAGCAGGAACTGGAGGAGGAGGTAAAATATTATGTTCTTTTAATTCTTCTTTAGTAAACAAATTATAGATTTTGTCTGCTTGAGCCTTTAAAATTTTTAGTTCTGAATTATCCTTTTGGTCTCCTTTTAAATAATTAGAGATGGCATTAGAATACTTTTTTGTTATAGCATTGTAGTGGTTAACTGCATATTTTTGGTAATTTTCTCTAAAGCCATCTTTGGTATATAAGCTAAACTGAAATGGTTGTGGGAATTTTTCACTTCTAGCATTTTTATGAACTTTCGAGCCTACAAAATGCACAATATCACTAATTGAATAGCTATTTAATGCCGAGTTTGGAACATGTACACCGTCAATCCAAAGGGCATACTTATCAGAGTTTTTCCAATCTTCAAATTCTGAAGCTGTTGGAGAATTAGGTTTTACTTTAGAGAGATTTGTATTTGGTATTACAGGATATTTTTCAACCGAAGATCGTTGTTTTTCGGTCATAAGGTCATAGATGGCAACTATTCGTTGATATTTAGAGTAATCTATATAATGCGTTGTGTTAAATTTTACAATCCAATCATTGTATTCTTTCATCATTTCTGGTGAAGCTTCGGTTATACCCAAAACCGTAATTGAAAAGTGATTGGTTTTTTTATGCAATTCGTTTAGATTGTCTAAGAAGCTTTGAGAGCAGTTTTCAGTTTTCAAATCAAATTTAGTGTGCTCATAATCTTTTAGTGTCCAACGGTCAGTAATTTCATTGA
>JASBSE010000599.1 GCA_030149115.1 Winogradskyella sp.
AAAAAGATACCTAGTTTTTCAACTAATGCGAGTTTTCTTTTTTCTAGGTTTTCCATTGTAATTTAATTTTATGATGCAAAAATATGATTGGTTCGGAACAAACCGAACTAAACGAAGTTAAATTATTGTTAAATAAAAAAGCCGATAGTATTTTTAGTACTATCGGCTATAATAAGTTATGATTTGTGTGTCTTTTTATAGAGCTGATTTGAATTGTTCTAAGAATCGAACATCATTTTCACTTAATAATCTAATGTCACTGATTTGGTTCAGTAGCATCGCAATTCTATCAATTCCCATACCGAAGGCAAATCCTGAATATTCTTTAGAATCTATGCCACAGTTTTCTAAAACATTTGGGTCTACCATACCGCAGCCCATAATTTCTAGCCAACCAGTTCCTTTAGTGATTTTATAATCTGTTTCGGTTTCTAATCCCCAATATACGTCTACTTCAGCACTTGGCTCTGTAAATGGGAAGTAAGATGGACGTAAACGAATTTTAGACTTTCCGAACATCTCTGTTGTAAAGTACTGAAGCGTTTGTTTTAAATCAGCAAAACTTACATCCTTATCAATATATAAACCTTCTACTTGGTGAAAAAAGCAATGAGAACGCGCAGAAATAGCTTCATTTCTATATACTCTACCAGGAGAAATCGTTCTGATAGGTGGTTTATTGTTTTCCATATAACGTACCTGTACAGAACTTGTATGTGTTCTTAATAAGATATCAGGATCAGTTTGAATAAAAAACGTATCCTGCATATCGCGTGCTGGGTGATATTCTGGTAAGTTCAGTGCTGTAAAGTTGTGCCAATCGTCTTCAATTTCAGGACCTTCACTAACGTTGAAACCTATACGAGAAAAAATATCAATAATTTGATTTTTTACAATTGAAATAGGATGACGAGCACCAATGGCAATTGGTTCTCCTGGACGAGACAAGTCACCGTAAATACCCTTATCTTCTTCTTGACTTTCAAGAGTTTGCTTTAAATCATTAACCTTATCTTCGGCCGTTTTCTTTAACTGATTTATGGTTTGTCCAAATTCCTTTTTCTGCTCGTTTGCTACATTTTTAAATTCAGCAAAGTATTGCTTTAAAAGTCCTTTAGATCCTAAGTATTTTATTCGGAATGCTTCTATCTCATCCTTAGATTGTGCAGAAAATGCTTCAGCTTCCGCTATTAGTTCTTTTAACTTATCTATCATAATTAGCTGAATTTAATCCAGTATTTTTATGTGTTGGAGTGCAAATTTAAAAAATATCAATCGATATACTCTGTTTCAACAAAATAGTTGACAATAGCTTCTTTCATTAAAACACTTTGCTCACCCGCTTTAAGAAATGGCAACTGCTCTTTTACTTTATAATGTGGCCAGCCATCTTCATCTACAAAATCAAACTCATAAAATCCATAAGGCTCTAGGAGTTTGCAAATAGCTATATGCATTAAATCTAACTTATGGTCTTTTTTGTATTCTCGGTGTATTTGGCCTAATTCCTGTACTCCTATAAGGTAGATTATAGAATCTAAGTCCAATATATCCCCATCTGCAAATTGTTTAGACAGTTTTTCTACTACTAAATCCCAACGCTCTTTTAACTGTTCGTCTCTTGCCATAATTTATCTCACATATTATGCGTTATAGAATTGGCAAAGTTAATTTATATTTGCTAAAACCGCTAGTATTATGAGTATCATTGATATTGTTTTGGCAGCTCTTCTGCTATTTGGATTTGTGAGAGGTCTGTTTAAAGGTCTTTTTGTAGAAATTGCGTCGTTAGTTGCGCTTGTTTTAGGTGTTTATGGAGCAATTCACTTTAGTTATTTTGCCTCAAATTTATTGGAATCAAGTGTAGATTGGAGCGAAAAAACCACAAACATTGTAGCCTTTGCCATTACTTTTGTAATTATCGTTTTAGTGATTAGCTTGGCAGGAAAAGCGTTAACAAAGCTTGCTGATTTTGCTGCTTTGGGACTTTTAAATAAGCTTTTGGGAGGTGTATTTGGCGCTCTTAAAATAGGACTAATACTTAGTATAATCCTTATTGTTTTTGGTAAGTTAAATAACACCTTACCTTTTATGGAAAAAGAAGACTTGGAAAAAAGTGTACTGTACGAACCTGTAAAGTCTTTAGCTCCAATGATTTTTCCCAACCTTATTAAAAGTGATATAGAACAGGAAACATCAATTGAGGAAGAAGCATAAAAAAAGCCACTAAACGTGGCTCTTTTATTTTGATTTTATAAAAGGTTTAAGAATAAAATTCGACTTCACCTGTACTTATATCGTACATACCTCCAACAATTTTTATTTCTCCATTTTTTTCCATTTCACTTAAAATGACACTTTGGCTTCTAACATTTTCCAAAGTCATTTCCACATTCTTTTTAGAAACAGCATCTACAAATTCTAAATTAGAAGAATTACGCTCTGATTTATCTGTTGGTTCCTCTACAGCATAGACAGCAGGCTCTATTTTGTTTATTAGAGCTGTTAAATTACCCATCCTAGCATGATCACAGGCACCTTTAACAGCACCACAGCTTGTATGGCCTAATACAACAATAAGTTTTGTTCCTGCAAGTTTACAAGCAAACTCCATACTCCCTAATATATCTTGATTGACAAAATTACCTGCAATTCGTATACTAAAAATATCCCCTAATCCTTGGTCAAAAACTAGCTCTGCTGAAACTCTAGAGTCTATACAACTCAATATTGTTGCAAAAGGAAACTGTCCCTCAGCCGTATCATTTACTTGCTCTAATAAGTTTCTATTTGCTTTTAGATTTTTTTGAAACCTAACATTTCCCTCTTTAAGAAACTGAAGAGCTTTTTCAGGTGTCATCGTTGCCTGTGTCTCTTTTGTATGTGCTTTCATTTCTTCTATTTCTTTTGCGCTTCTTTTCCTTCGAAGCATTATATTTTAATAATCATTTATTTTACTTCTTTTTTTCCGTTTTAAAAAATGCTACAAAACTATCAGGATTTTCAACAATTCCTCTTTCAGAGAACAATTTAATATTAATATTCCGTTCTTTAGCTTTATATGCAAAATCTTCGAGAATTTCGATGATATCATTATCCAAAAACTTAGTTTTTGTTACGTCCAATTCTAACGTAGAATTTTCTGGTATACGATCTAACTCTTTAAGGATTGCCCCTTTATTAAAGAAGGTTACTTCTTCTGCTAATGTCATCTTAACTTTACCATCATCAATGTCTTCTCCCTCTTTATGTAGGAAATGAGAGTTCCTATAACTTCTGTACAGAACAATAAAAACACCTATGGCTAAGCCCAAACCAACCCCTTTTAAAAGATCCAAAAATACGATTCCTAAAACTGTAACTATAAATGGTACAAACTGCATCCATCCACCATTGTACATGGCCTTAAATGTTGACGGTTTTGCTAATTTGTAACCAACGATAAATAATATAGCTGCTAATACAGAAAGTGGAATATAATTCAAAATTCGAGGTATAATAAGCACAGATATAAGCAGTAAAAATCCATGAATTATTGCACTTGCCTTCGTTTTACCACCAGATTGAATATTAGCAGAACTACGCACAATAACCTGAGTGATTGGTAAACCTCCTATAAAACCAGAAACAATATTACCCGTACCTTGAGCTAAAAGTTCTCTGTTTGTTGGTGTTACACGTTTGTGAGGATCTAATTTGTCTGTAGCCTCCACACACAATAAGGTTTCTATTGATGCTACTAGAGCAATTGTAAACCCAGTAATAATAACATCGGGTTGCGTAATAACACTAAAATTTGGAAAACTAAACTGGCCAATAAATGAATCGAACCCATCAGGAACAGGAACATTAACCAAGTGTGTGACTTCAATAGCTAGAGTTTCATTTGTATTAGTTAGTAAGTAAAATATAATACCTACTACAACAGCAACAAGTGGGCCCTGTACTATTTCAAAAAACTTTCCTTTTTTAACAAGAACGTTACTCCATAGTAGTAGTATAAGTAAACTAATTATTCCTATTACAGTAGAGCCAATTGTAATATTATCTATTGCAGAAAGAATCGCTGAAAATGTATTTTCACCTGATGGTTCTATAAAACTGTCTGCACCTTCAGGCTCTATATCATATCCAAAAAAATGAGGAATTTGTTTTAAAATTATGATTATACCAATACCCGTTAGCATACCTTTAATGACGGAAAAAGGAAAGTAGTAAGCTATAATCCCTAGTCTTAGTAATCCAAATACTATTTGAATCGCTCCACCTAAAACGACCGCCACAAGAAAGTTCTCCCAACTTCCAAGAGATGTTATTGCTAAAGCAACTATTGCAGCCAAACCAGCTGCTGGACCACTAACTCCAATTTGCGATCCACTTAAAAGACCAACAACGATACCTCCAACAATTCCTGCTATTAAACCTGAAAACAATGGTGCATCGCTAGCCAAAGCAATACCTAAACATAACGGGAGTGCAACGAAGAAAACAACGATACTCGCAGGCACGTCACTTTTTAATGATTTAAACATATTATATACTATTTAAACTTAGAGGGACATCTAAGACTTTTTAATTTTTTAAGACCTTTACAAATTTTATTGTTGAATTACATTTTATGCAAGGTATCCCTCAGGAGGAGGCGAAATTAAATTTAAATGAGGTTTGTAGTACTCTTTAGCAGTATAACCTATGTACTCTTTTGTATAAATATCTACTGGCAAATCTTCTGGTTCTTCAGGCGATTGATCAAAAAGAACCTTAACATCCTCTTCCTCCTCATTCATTCCAAAAAACGCGGAAATGTCCTCAGAATCATCATAGGAAATAATTATGGTTGGTGCACATATCATTAATGTGAATAGCATCACAAACAACATTGCAATTGTTCTTTTTAAAATCATAATTTGTATGCTATAAATAAAATATAACCTTTACAATATATGATTTTGTCAACAATTTTTAAAAGGTCTTGAGGATTTTTATGTCTTTTGAAGGAATCCAACCCGTAGAATTGTCTGAAAGTTGAATTTTATTCCAATCCTCATAAGTATCTATAACCTGCACTTTTGTACCTTCATGAAGTCTAAACACTTCTTCTGAAGTCTTGTTTGCTTCAGATTTTACTTTAGACTCTTGAGCAAACACAATAGCAGGATTGTCTTTTTTATCCAGATTTTCTTTTTTAAACGCCATAGCTAAAGAAAAACAAGTTAAAAACAAACCTACTAAGCTTACTACAAAAGCTACTCTCTTTTTAGAAGTTGCATAAGAGAAGTGATACAGTAAAAATAAAATTACAAAAACAATAACACCAGCCACAGCAATTTTTGCCCAAGTATCCTTACTAAATGTATTAACAACATTATTAATAATTCTAGTGAAACCAACCTGAGGCACAGTGTCTATAGCATCAATGGTCATGTTTTGAGCATAACCTACTAAGTTGTCTTTAATGTCTTTATCTTTTGGATTTAATAACAATGCTTTTTCGTAATAATATATACTTGGTGCTATATTATTAAGTTTGTAGTTGGCATTTCCTAAGTTAAAATATAGCTCTGCAGAATGCTGACCAGAGTCTAAAATTGCTTCATATTTATCAATAGCTTCTGCATATTTACCATCATTGTATAATGCATTGGCTTCATTAAAAAGTTTATTGTTTTGAGAAAAAACAACTAAGCTAAAAAAACAAAATACTAATGCGATAAGTCCTTTCATCTATCTAATTTGTTTATCTATTAATGAAATTGTTTGTGCAGCCTTATCATAATCGTTCTGCATAGTAACATCTGTTATTGGTGTATATCTCGCCAATTCGCAACTTTCTAAAATTGAAATAAACTCTGAAACAACATTACCATCTACTTGTTTTTTTGTAAGTAATGCATCTATTTTTTCTTTATTAAAATCACTAGTTTCTATGTTTAATTTTGCTTTTAGATAATTATGTAATGCTCTCTCTAACGACTCATAGAACACTTCTTTTTGTCCTAAATTCTTCTTGGCTTCACTTAAATATTTTTTAGCTAAACGGTCTGCTTTTCTTATACGAGTTCCTACCACATCTGCATCGCGCTTATCCTTTGCTCTTCTAATAACAATGGCTAATGGAATTGCTAAAAATGGCAAGAGCAATAAACACCAAAAGGTACTTGACTTAAAAAAGTCTTGGCTAGACATCGACTCCCAATTAGATGTGGTTTTTATAAATGCAAAGGCATTAGAATTGGGCTTGACTACTTGTTTTATATTGCCTTCTTCTGCACCTTCAGAACTATTAACTGATGCTGTTGGACCTTCTACAACATCTATTATTATCTCATCTGATGTGATACGTTTATAAGTCTCTGTTTTTAAGTCGAAATATGAAAATGATATTGATGGTATAGGGTATTTTCCACGATATTGAGGTACTATGGTATAAGTGTCTGAAATACTTCCCTGCATACCACTCAAACCTGTACGCACGTTTTCTTTATGTTCTGGTTCGTATACCTCTAAAGAGCTTGGTGTGGTTAATTTAGGAAGCTCAAATAATTTAAGATTTCCTCTACCTGTAACTTCAATCTTTGCCTGTAGCGATTCTGTAGCATTTAATTGATTTTTTGAAGTTGTAACATTAAAATCAAAATCTCCTACGGCGCCTTTAAAGTCTGATGGTTTACCTTGCTCTGGTAAAGGTTTTACATTAATAGTTTTACTGCCAGCAGTTATTGTTTTTGGCACCTTAGTCATTATTTGCTGTAGAAAAACATTAGATCTTCCTGTTGGTACTTCTACAGTAACATCCAAGACTAAAGGTTCTAGTTTTAATTTTCCTGTTTTTTGAGGATACAAAACCGTCTTTCTTAAAACTACATAACGGTAATCTTCACCTTTATACTCTCCTCTTTGAATATTAAGTCCTTTTATTTCTATATTCTGACTCCAAAAGTCGTTATATCTAGGTGTTTGCTTTTCTCTCCAATTGTTACTAATACCTACATCTCTCGCTACATAAAGCTTATAAACTACTGTAGTTGGTTCGTTTAAATAAGGATTGCTATTTGAAACCTCTGCAACTAAATGAATTTTATCTGAGGCTATGTCTGAAGCATCTGGCTTACCATTGGGCTTATCTACGGCATCTACTACCGTTACTGTAACTGGATATGTCTTATAAACTTCCCCATCGATTTCTATAGTTGCCTGCTTAATAGTAAATTTCCCTTTCTTCTTAGGTGCTAAAAAGTAACTATACGTTTTTTGATATGTCTTTACTCCATTGGCATAAGAATTCATTAAAGAGGTATTAGGTCCGCCAACAACTGTAAAATCATCAAAATTTGGTGGAACAAAATTGTCACCATCTTGATTCATCTCAAAATCAATACGCAAACGCTCATTTACTCCAAGTTTTTGTTTACTGACTTTAGCTTCAAACTTAACTTGAGCAAAAGCTATACTTGATGCAAGAAGTATTAAAAAGGTTAATATGTGTTTGGTTATTTTCATATTAATCAACATCAATAGTTATTTGTTCTGTTGAAAGGGTAATTCCTTCTTCTCTAAAAATCTTATTCCCAAAAATATCTTCTTTAACTGTCGGAATCTCAGCAATAACATCTATTTGCATAGGTGAGATACTTATTTTTTTTTCCTTATCTAATGGCTTTATTGATACTTCTTTTAAAACTACATAACGGAAGTTTTTACCATCAATATCTTTATTTTCTATTTTTAGTGTATCTAGTTTAATCTCCTCTGCAATAGCGTTACTAATCTCACTGTCTTCAGTAATTGTCCAGCTTTTAACTCCAAAGCTACTAGAAACATATATTTTGTACGTTAGTGTAAGCGAATCTTTTAAAGACACTCTATCACTAAAATATTCACACCTTAAATACAAATCCTCTTTGAAACTCTTTTCCTTTAGCTTAATACTACTTAAACTATCTTGCTCGGCGACTTCAACAGCCAAAGGATTCGTTGAATAAGTAACTGCGTCTTTAATAGCAATAGCCTTATCAACAATCAAAGTACCAACTTTCATTGGCTTAATATAATATGTGTGTGTTTTCTTATAGCTTCGTTCGCCTGCAACCCAAGAGTTTGATATAGTTACATTGGGACCTCTAACAATTTTAAAGTCTTTAAAATTTGGCGCTGCAAAACTGTCTACTTCTTTATCCACCTCAAAATCAACACGAAAAATCTCATTAACAACTAGAGTATCCTTACTTACTATAGCTTCAAATTTTACCTGAGTGTATGTTATGCTTGAAGCAAATAAAAATACTAGTATTGATATATTTTTGATGACTTTCATTTTCTGGACAACAATGATAAGTAACTCTTAGTTAAACTACCAATCTTTTTCGGTTCTAACCTTAGCTCCTTTTTGCTTTTCGGCATTCATTTTTTGTTGAACCTTCTGTTCTTGATTTTGCATAGCCTCGAGAATATTCTTCATTTGCTGAGGAGACATCTGACCTGGCTTTGGTTTAGGTTTCTGATTTGGATTTTTTTTCTCTTTATCATCTTTGCCTTCGTCCTTTTTGTCGTCTTGAGGTTTCCCTTTGTCATCCTCTTCTTTATCCCCTTCTTTTTTATCCTTGTCTCCTTCGTCTTTTTTATCCTTATTATCTTTGTTTTCGTCTTCCTTCTTTTCTTCTTTTTCCTTATCTTTTTCTTGTTCTTTATTCTCGTCTTTTTTGTCGTCTTCGCCTCCTCCGTCATTTTGCTTCTCTGCGCATTCTTTTGCTAAGGCAAAGTTGTATCTCGTTTCTTCATCAGTTGGATTATTTCTTAAGGCATTTTTAAAAGCTTCCATAGCTTCTTTACACTTTTCCTCTTTCATTAGAAGGTTTCCTATGTTGTGATATGCTCTATGTTTTTCGTCTTTTGTTTCAGCTTTTTTTGCAGCCTCTTGCGTTCTAAATAATGCTTCGTTGAAGTTCCCTTTTTTGTAATAGGTAGTACCAAGATTGTAGGCACCTACTGCTTGGCTTGGTGCGTTAGAAATGGCTCTTCTATATTCCATTTCTGCTTGAATATAATCATCTTTTTGCGCCAACTCATTGGCCTTATAAACCAAGTTACTGGCTCTTTTTTCTTTTTTTAACTGTTCTTTATCTTGGTCTTGACAAAAGCCCAAAAAACCAGTTAATACTAAGATTGATAATATATAAGTCTTCATCTTCATAATTCTACTTTAAAAGTAACAAACCCACTAATTATATGGCGTTAAAGAAATTTTAAAAGTTAAAAATTCTCGTTGAATAAATTCAACTTCTTTAACCAAGCTGTTTTTCTTTCTAAAAAGAATATCTCAATAAATAATAAAAAGATACCTATCCCCAAAAACCACTGAAACTGGTCTTTAAAGTCAGCTATTTGTTTGGATTCAAATTCAGTTTTATCCATTTTATCCAAAACATCCTTTATGGTTTCCACAACTTCGGCTGTATTGCTGCCGTTTACATATACACCATTTGTTTCTTCTGCTATTTCCCTGAGGGTACTTTCATCCAATCTGGTGATAACTGTTTCGCCATTGTTGTCTTTTTTATAATTGAGTACAACTCCATTTCGCTTTATTGGAATAGGACCTCCTTTTTTATCACCAACTCCAACGGTTAAAATTCTTATTCCTTCTTCACTAGCTTCTTCAGCAATGTCAATGGCTTCACCTCCATGATCTTCACCATCTGAAATGATAATTAAAACACGGTTGGTTTGCTCATCATCGTCATAATATGTTTTTGCTAATTGAATAGCTTCATGAATGGCTGTTCCTTGTGAAGACAACATATCAGTATTCATGTTTTGCAAGAACATTTTTGCCGAAGCATAGTCTGTAGTTATCGGCAATTGCGGAAATGCCTTACCTGCATATGCAATGATTCCAACTCTGTCACTTGCTAAACTATTTATAATTTGTGTTACAAGTTGTTTTGATTTCTCTAAACGATTGGGTGCAATATCTTCGGCCAACATACTTTTTGAAACGTCTACCGCAAAAACAATATCAACACCTTGACTACGCACGGTTTCTAATTTAGTTCCAATTTTAGGATTCACTAATGCTAAAGACAAACAAGCAAAAGCCAAACATAGTACGGTAACCTTTAATATACTTTTAAAAAGAGATTGATTAGGACTTAAACGCTTAAGTAAGTGACTATCTGCAAACTTCTTTTGCGCAGAACGTCTCCATACTTGTAATAACACAAATAGTAAAATAATTACTGGAATAGCCAGTAAGGTCCAAAACCATATTTTTTCGTCTAGTCTAAACAAAGCTTTTAAATATTGTGTTTCTTAAAATTATTTCTATTAATAAAAGTACACCTGCCAATAACACTAATGGCCTATACTTTTCATCATAATTATAGTATTTCTTTTCCTCTATTTCGGTTTTTTCTAGCTTATTAATCTCTTTGTAAATCTCAGCTAGTTTTTGATTATTGGTTGCTCTAAAATATTGCCCTCCGGTTACATCTGCTATTTCTTCTAATAATTTTTCATCAATTTCAACCTGTTGACGACTATATCTAAATGTTCCGTTAGAATTAAAAGCACTTGGTGACAATGCCATACCATTAGTACCCAAACCAATAGTGTAAACCTTAATACCATATTCTACTGCTAGCTCACTGGCAATTTTTGGATCTATAAATCCTGAATTATTCACTCCATCGGTTAGCAGAATAATTACCTTACTTTTAGCTCTACTATCTTTAAGTCTATTTACTGAAGTAGCTAAACCCATACCAATTGCTGTACCGCCCTCTATAATAGTGTTGTACTTAATATCTCTGAGAGAACGTTGCACAATAGACTTATCTGTTGTAATTGGTGTCTTTGTGTAAGCCTCACCAGCATACTCTACTAAACCAATTCTATCGTTAGGACGACCATCTATAAAATCTGCAGCAACCTCTTTTAAGGCTTCCAATCGATTAGGTCGTAAATCTTTTGCCAGCATACTAGCCGAAACGTCTATTGCCAT
>JASBSE010000607.1 GCA_030149115.1 Winogradskyella sp.
TAAGTCACTTGGGTGAACTATAATTGTTTTGAAATTATGTTTTACCCTTTAATTTTAAATAAGTTTACAGAGGAATAACTTCTTTAGTGTTAAATTCATTGGCCAACGGATAAAGTACCATTAAGATAGGATATTAATCTATAAATCTTTTAAAACCACTTCTAAAGCCTCATAATCATAAGGTTTTGCTATAATTGTCTTATTACTACTCAGTAAAAAATAGGTTGGTGTAGCCGCAATTCCATACGTTTTTACAATTGGATTGTTCCATTTGCCCAATCCTATAGTGTGTACAAAATCAGGATACTTTTTTATTTCTTCTGTCCATTTAGATGGCTCTTCTTCTAACCCAAAAGCAATAACTTTTATATTGCTTTTGTCAGCTACTAATTCTTTTACTTTTGGAAGTTCATTAAGGCAATGCCCACAAGTGCTACTCCAAAAAACTAGCAAGTAGTATTCTGAACCTTTAAAGTCATGAAGGCTTGTAGTATTGCTCGAAGATGTAATTTCAAAATTTGGCGCTTTGGTGCCAATAGATGTATTTTTATAAGACGTTATAGTCTCAGCCAATACTTTGTTACCAGATGTGTTGGCTAAGTTTAGTAAGTATTTATCAGTAATGTAGTTGGCTAGATCGTTATTTTCTGCAGTAACAAAACGTTGCCATACTATTTCTAGAAGATAAGTTTTTATCTCTAAGTCATTGTCATTTATAGCATTGTAAACATCATCTACCAAGGCTTTGTAAGTGTTGTCGGTAGGGTTTTCTACCATATTAAAAACATAAGAGATCACTCTATTCGTTAAAAATGTAGAGCTCTGTAAAATGTAGTTGCTAAAATCTATTTGAGAGAAATAGTGCTTTTTTACATTTTTGGAGTAGGTGTTATAATCTTCATATTCCGTTGGAATATAAGATCTATTAGCCATGATAAATGCTGAAGCTAATCGTCCTATGGCTAAAGCTTCATATGATGTTTGAGTATCTTTTAAAACTTTAAAAACGGCATTAAAACCTTTCTTGTCTTTTCCGTCCTTTTCGTAGTAATTACTTATGGTTTGGTTAACCATGTCCATACTTTTTAAGTAAGATGCCCAAAGTTTATTTTCTTCAGATTCGGTAAATTCTACGCCATTTTCTTGACTAAATTTAAAAGCTATAGTTTCTTTCCCATCATATATAAAATCGAAGTTATTTTCTTCAGGAGGGGTTGCATATACAATCTTATAAATGCCTGGAGCTGCACTGGAATCGATTTTAATTTCAAACTGCCCTTCGGTGTTTAGCTCACCATGACTTACGTAGTTAGCGCCTTCCGGTGTTGCTTCGTATAAAAAAGCATATGTAAAATCTTCGGCAGGATAAAATGTACCTTTAACGCTTTGCCCAAAAGCTATAAGCGGAAAAATAAATAGAAATGTAACTAGTTTTTTCATATTTAGTTTTAAAATTTCGATGCACAAAACAACTTCAATAATTAAGCCATAATAGGCTGTAATGCTTTTAATGCGGACGAAACGTTGTTTATTCTCTCAAAAGTAATTAATAATCTCAAACCAT
>JASBSE010000617.1 GCA_030149115.1 Winogradskyella sp.
TGCCATTGGTGGCGATGGCACATTTAAAGGACTACTTACTTTTTCAGAAATATGCGACATTCCGTTTATCGGCATTCCTGGTACTATAGATAATGATATTTCAGGAACAGATTATACCCTTGGTTTTGATTCCGCAGTAAACACAGCCATTGAGAACATTGATAAAATAAGGGATACTGCCGAATCCCATAACCGTGTGTTTATTGTGGAAGTTATGGGGAGAGATTCTGGTTATATAGGTATTCATACTGGATTGATGGTAGGTGCGGATGCCATTTTAATTCCCGAGAGCGGCAAAGACCTCATTTATCTATTGGATAAGGTTAAAAATTACGATAGCGAAGATGCTTTTCTTGTCGTGGTTTCTGAAGGGGATGAAATAGGAGCCGAACTTGTTTCATCAAAAATAAAGGAAGTCAATCCCAATGTCGATTTACGCATAACGAAGCTTGGTCACGTACAACGAGGTGGAAATCCTTCTGCTTTAGATAGAATGTTGGGTATTAGGCTCGGCGTTGCTGCTGTAAATGCCCTTTTACAAGGTAGAAGCAACGTAATGGCTGGTGTTTTAAACAATCAACTACACTTTACTTCTTTTGAAGAAGTGGTCAAACAACATGAAGTTAATAAAGAGTTGAAAGAACTTTTAGAACTATTTGGAAAATAAATAATGAAAACAACAGTATTCAGCACACATAAATTTGAAGAACCATATCTGGTAAAAGCAAATAATGACAAACACCAATTAAAACTATTGGAAAGTCGTTTGACCAAAGAAACAGCTATTCTCGCAACAGGCTCTGAAGCCGTTAGCCTATTTACAGGTGATGATGCCTCAGCGCATATCCTTGAAAAATTAAGTGCGGTTGGTGTTAAGTATATCGCTCTGCGTTCAGCAGGGTTCAATCACGTTGATTTAGAAAAAGTAGCTGAAATGAATATGAAAGTGGCTCGTGTTCCTGCTTATTCACCATACGCTATTGCAGAACACACTCTGGCACTCATCTTAGCCCTAAACCGAAAAATAATTAGAGCACATAATAGAGTTCGAGAACAAAATTTTTCACTGAACGGACTTACAGGATTCGACCTAAATGGTAAAACAGTAGGTGTTATTGGAACAGGAAAAATAGGTGCAGTACTCGTAAAAATACTTCATGGTTTGGGCTGTAAAGTATTAGCTCACGATGTTGCTGAAGATAAGAATCTGATAGATTCATATGATGTCATTTATACCAACTGTACCACTATCTGTGAGCAAGCAGATATAATTAGCCTGCACGTTCCATTGACACCATCAACTCAGCACTTAATAGATAAAGAACATATCGCTTTAATGAAAGAAGGAGTTATGCTCATTAACACCAGCCGAGGTGGTCTTGTGGACACCATGGCGGTTATTGAAGGATTAAAATCTGGTAAGATTGGGTATTTCGGCATTGATGTGTATGAGGAAGAAGAAGGGCTGTTTTTTGAAGACCATTCCGAAGATATTTTACAAGACGATGTTATCGCACGCTTAATGACATTCCCCAATGTTTTGATTACCAGCCACCAGGCTTTCTTAACCAAAACAGCATTAACAAATATTGCCGAAACAACCATATATAATTTGGACTGTTTTGATAAAGCAGTTCTCTCTGGAAATGAGATATCTGTCAATTAGTTTAAATAATTAAAAAATTTAAAAATGGAAAATATACTCGTACCTACCGATTTCTCTGAAAACTGCACAAAAGCGGCAAATCTTGGCATCAAAATGGCCAAACTATACAATGCAGAGATACATTTTTTGCACTTAATGACAACACCCGTTGATTGGGTCAAACTAGATAAACTAAAGGAAAAAAGGTATCCCAAAACTTTAAAGGAAATAGGTGTTGCCAAATCCAAGTTACGCGAACTGGAAAGAATGGCAGAACGCCAAGGACTTAAGTGTAGAACCTTTCTTCAGTTTGATTCCGGACAGAAAGATATTTTAGAACATTCTGGTCATTTTCATCACGATTTCATCATTACTGGCAGCAGTGGCACCAAAGGTGTTATTAGGGAAATAACAGGAAGCAATGTTGAAAAGATAGTTCGAAAAGCCAATGCGCCCATTATCGTTGTCAAAGAAGAGAACGTAACGTTTCCCTTTAAGGATATTCTATTTGTTTCTTCTTTTGAAGAGGATGTCACTTATCCATTTCAGGAAGTCTTATCCATAGCCGAAAAATGCGATGCTAAAATCCACTTATTGCGAATAAACACAGAAACCGACTTTAATAGCATAGAGCTTGGATTGAACCCTGTCAAAGAATTTCTCGAAAAATTTCCCAATCTGAAGAATTTCTCAATGAGCGTCCATAACGAGTCTTCTGTAGAGGCAGGTATTAATACTTTTTTAAAACATCAGCCAGCAGATTTACTTGCAATGAGCACCCACGGAAAGACTGGCTTTCTGAACTTATTTTCAAAAAGTATCGCTGAAGGGGTCACAAATCATTCTACACTACCTGTAATGACTATACATATTTAAAAAATACATATCCATATGTCAGATAGCTTAAAACATATTCAGGAAAAACCATTTTATCGATTACTCTTTGGGAGAACGGCTTTACCAATAATCACAATTCTAGGAATAGCCTTGTTGTATGTTATTCTGATGTCAATGATTGACCACAGCACTTTGCCATTTCACATCATCATTGCGGTTGCTGCATTAACAAAAACCATTGTGATTACCACAACTACTTTGAAGCAGCTTTCACAACTTATGAAAATTTGCCATTCATTAGAGCGATTACTTTGGGTGTTTGGATTAATACTAATCATTAGTATTTTTTCTTTTGCGACTGATTACACCTGTCTTTTTCAGTTTAGTCATACAACATTTGAAGGTGTTCCTGATTATTCAAATTCATACATATACAACCTATACCATTTCTTTTACTTCAGTGTTATAACGTTTTCTACAGTTGGATATGGTGATATTACACCAGTCTCCGAAATTGCCAAGTTTGTTGTTATGCTCGAAATATTTTTAAGCTTTTTCCTTATCGTTTTTGCCTTAGCAAACATCAAAAAAATACATATCAATGAATAGCATAACCATTATAAAAGCAAGTGGGGATAAAGCCCCTTTTCAAGTTGAAAAGTTAATCAGTTCCTTGCAGAGAGCTGGAGCAAAAAAAACTGTGATTGAGCAAATTGTAAAAGAAACTGAAAAAGTCATTTACGATGGAATTACCACAAAAAAAATCTATCAAATGGCTTTCAAAATGTTAAAGGGTAAATCAAGAGTCAGTGCATCGAGATACAAACTGAAGAAAGCAATTATGGAACTTGGACCCACGGGCTTTCCATTTGAAAAATTTGTCGGCAAAATTCTGGAGCAAGAAGGCTTTCAAGCAGAAGTTGGTGTCATTGTGCAAGGACATTGTGTACAACATGAAGTAGATGTAGCGGCTTTAAAGGACAACAAACACTACATGATTGAATGTAAATATCACAGTGACCAAGGTAGAACTTGCAACGTAAAAATTCCACTTTACATACAGTCCAGGTTTCTGGACGTAGAGAAACAATGGCAAAAGCAACCTGGTCATCAAATGAAGTTTCATCAAGGATGGGTATATACAAATACAAGACTTACAACCGATGCTATTCAATATGGAACATGTATGGGATTAGGTCTCGTAAGTTGGGATTATCCAAGAGAAAATGGTCTCAAAGATAGAATAGACCAATCTGGCCTACATCCCCTAACAGCTTTGACTACTTTGACCAGAGCTGAAAAAACAAAATTATTGGATGAAGGCATCGTACTCTGTAAAGAGCTTCACGAAAGTCCGAAGTTGTTGGAAAAAATAGGAGTACCTAAATCCCGACATAAAAATATCCTCATAGATTCAAGTGAATTATGCAAAACCCACACATACAATAAGCAATGAAAAATAACAAAATAAACATCCATTTTTTAGGAGCGGCAGGCACAGTAACCGGTTCAAAATATCTGGTAGATACAGGAGATAGAAAGATACTGATAGACTGCGGTCTTTTTCAGGGATTGAAGGAATTACGCCTTAAAAACTGGGAG